>JALYOK010000361.1 GCA_030856925.1 Pseudomonadota bacterium | reverse complement strand
GACCCACATCATGAGCGTGATCGGGCATGATTCGAAACGCTGCTACGCCCAAAAAAAGTCGGCACGCTGCCGGTAGCAGGCAGTGATGAGCAAAAGCGCACCAACGAAATCGGCATGGCAATCCCGTTGCTACAAACTTGCGACATTGTCGGCACGGACATCACGGGCGACGCCCTGTTGACGCAACGCGCGCTGGCCACCGATTTGGTCGAGCCCAAGGCTCACTATCATTTTACTGTCAAAGGCAACCAACGGGCGCTCGAACGCGATATCGCTTTGCTGTTCGCCACGCGTGCCACCCCCGATTCCGTCGAGGTCACACCACCGAATCATGGCCGCATCGAGACGCGCCGCATTTGGTTTGGTGCAGCACGGCGCTCCATGCCCTCGACTTTCCCCGCATCGGCCAGGCCTTTCTGATCTAGCGTGAATCCATCGACAAAAAAACGTGCGTCCTCTCGTGTGATACCACTGTGGGGATCACGAGCCGCACACCGCAACAAGCCTAGCCGCAACGCGTACTGGCCGTCAACCGCGGGCAGTGGAGCATCGAGAGCGTTCATTACATCATCCACTGGAACTACGATGAGGCTCGCAGCCAACTCCGCACCGGGTTCGGCGCGGAAAACATCACCCGCTTGCGCCGCTTTGCGGTCGGCATCCTCAAGTCATTTCAGAAGCCCGCTCAATCCATCGCCGAAATGATGCGCAAGCTCCCCTTCCGTAACCGTCTTGGCTTCGATTACTTGCGTATGACGCAAAATTCAGTCACTGGGTTACGCGGTTATTGAGACCAAAGTTACCGTGTCGTTTACGGGGACTTAAGAGAAATGGGCGCATAATTCCAACGGGTTTGACCGTTACCGAGCGCCTAGGATCGATTATGATGAGGGGCATCAGGTTCGAAGGCAACCGCGGTTGAGCATAATGAACGCCAAGAACTTAATCTGGGTCCGTAAGCACGAAGGATTTGCGACACGGCAGAATACATGCGGCAATGTGGAGGCTGACGCGCGCGCGGCCGGGTGGGGTTTGTGGGTTCACCATGGTCCGGTTCCGCCGTGCGAGTGGCGCAGAGCTCGCTAAGCGAAGCCGTTTGCTTCCAGAGGCTATTACGATGTGCCACGCTACCATCCGGGCGAGTAACGAAGGGAAGATCTTTTTGATGACTTACTGGCGCTGCCATCTGAGACGGCGGCAGCAAAAAGAACTAGCAACAACATCGATGTGCCGGCCCACGCCAGTCCGATTCACGCGCCCCGATCTATGTGGTCTACCGTACATACAACCTTCGAGTATAAGCGGATCGTGCAGTAACCTCGCGTCGCCGTGTCAGCGCACGCTTCGGCGTTCACAGCCCCTCGCGACCCTAAGCTCCGCGAGCTTTATATAGGGGCGGCCCACGCCCCAGGAAGACGCTGCCGTGAAAATTGCTAGCAATACTCCGAGCACCAAAACCCTGCCGCATAGCGAACGTTGGCTAAGCTGGATCCTTGATACCTCGCCGCTCGCGATCTTCGCCAGCGACGTCGACGGGGTGATTATGTTGTGGAACCCGGCGTGCGAACGAATTTTCGGTTGGCGCGCCGAAGAAGTCATCGGCTCCACAACGCCGATGGTGCCGGAGCAATTTCGCGTGCAAGCCGAAGGCTTTCGGCAGCGCGCTCTCGCCGGTGAATCTATGTCGGACGTCGAGGTGGTTCGCCAACGGCGCGACGGTTCGTTGATTCAGCTTAGTTACTCGAACGCCCCGATCTACGACCCCGATGGTAAAGCGGTAGGCGTCCTATTCATCGCGGTGGATATTACCGAACGCAAGCGCGCGGAGGAGGCGCTGCGTGTGGCAAACGATTCGCTGCGGGCCATCGTCCAGAACTCGCCCCTTGCCATTTATGCGTACGACGCGGACGGCCTGGTCACACTCTGGAACCCGGCCGCGGAGCGCATTTTTGGCTGGTCCGAGAAAGAGGCGCTGGGTCAATGGCCACTGTTTGTTCCGGAAGAGAAATCCGGGGAGTTCGAGGCCCTCCGCAAATATGTGTTGAGCGGGAACTCCACAAAAGACCGAGAAGTGACGCGGCGTCGAAAAGACGGCACGCCCCTTCTTTTAAGTACAAGTAGCGCGCCGTTGTACGATGCTACCGGCGAGCCGGTCGGTAATATGTCGATCGCTATCGACATTACCGAACGCAGGGCCATGGAAGAGGTTTTGCGCGCGAACGAGGAGCGGTTTCGTCTGATCGCCGAAAACGTGACCGATCTGATCGCCGTGGTCGACGCAGAAGGCAAACGTATCTATAACAGCCCTTCCTACCTTGCGTTGTTCGGAGACCAGCCACTGGTACCCGGCAGCGATGCTTTCAAAGAAATACACCCGGACGATCGCGATAGCGTACGAGCGGCATTTGAGGATACGCTGCTAACCGGCGTTGGCCAGCGCACTCGCTTTCGCTTTGTACTGGCCGATGGCAGCGCACGTCACATTGAATCTCAGGGTAGCGTCATCCGTGATGCCTCCGGTGCAATAAAGAGGCTAGTGGTAGTTTCGCGCGATGTCACCGATCGTATAGGCACGGAAGAGCGTATATGGCATTTAGCGAATCATGATGCGCTGACAAATCTGCCGAACCGCGCCCTACTCAGTGAGCGTATCCAGCAAGAGTTAGCTTATGCGCGCAATACGCAGCAACTTTTGGCCGTTTTGTTTATCGATCTTGACAACTTCAAACGCGTAAACGACTCGCTGGGACACCACGCTGGGGACGAACTATTGCGGCAGTTCGCAGAACGGCTAAAGGGCGTATTGCGTAAGCGCGATGTGGTTGCCCGTCAAGGCGGCGACGAATTCATTGCGCTGCTCTCAGACCTATCCGACCGTTCGCAGGTCGACACCGTCTGCCGCAAGATCCTCGAGGTCTCGCGGCGTCCTTTCAAGATCGGTGCACAGGAGGCGCACGTTTCCGCCAGCATCGGCGTTAGCCTCTTCCCCGAGGATGGCGACAATGCGGACGATTTGTTAAAACGCGCCGACACCGCAATGTATTCCGCGAAATCCCAGGGCAAATCCGACTACAAACTGTTTAACGCACAAATGGAGGAAACGGTGCAGAAGCGGGTGCGGCTTGAAAAAACGGTACGCGGGGGTGTCGAGCGCGGCGAGATGGCGTTGCACTATCAGCCTGTGTTGAATCTTGCTTCGGGCGACACTCATGGCATGGAAGCGCTGGTGCGCTGGAATCACCCTGAGCTTGGCCTACTGATGCCAATCGCGTTCATCCAACATGCCGAAGACACCGGCGCCATTGTTGAAATCGGCGCTTGGGTTGTAACGGAAGCTTGCCGGCAAGTCGGCGCTTGGCATGCCCAAGGATATCCCAAAGTCAGCGTGGCGGTGAACGTATCTGGGCGGCAACTCAAACATGACAGTTTTGTGGAAACCGTGCTGAGGGCGCTGGACGAGGGCAAACTAGATCCGCGCTTTCTGGAACTCGAGATTACCGAAAGCGTGATGTTGGAGCACGTTAGCCAGACGCTTGAGACGCTCAATCGCCTACGTGTCCAGGGGATCAGGCTCGCTATCGACGACTTCGGCACCGGTTATTCGAGCTTAAGTTATCTCAAGCGCTTCAACGTCGATCGCGTCAAGATCGACAAATCTTTTGTGGACGAGATCACCACGGATCCTAACGATGCTGCGATTGTCCAGGCGATCGTCGCCCTCGCCCGTACCATGAAGATTGAAGTTACGGCCGAAGGTATCGAACAAAAGACTCAAGCCCAACACCTACTCGCTCACGGCTGTCAATCGGGCCAGGGGTACTTGTTCGGACGACCCATGCCTGCCGAAAAGATGGAACAGTTTTTCCAATCACCGGCGCCTGCGCGCTGATTCGCGTTGGGATTGGCTCGCGCGCAGATAGTCAGCGGGATATCTTCCCTCGTCGTGAGCCACGGGAGGGCCTCAGGCACCGAAGGACACAGTGCTCTAATCTTACGGTCGCCCGTGGCGTACCGACGACTTGATTCAGTGCATGCTTGGACGCGGACGGAGACCCGCGCATCAGGGCGAGATACTGATGGTCAATGTATCATTGTAGGTGCCGGCGCTGACCGCTTGTTGCGGAAAGATGCGGCCGAATATCCCGGAGCCTACTGGAATCACGGTTGAGGCTGGGCAGTTATTATTCGTGCTGATAGCCTGCGTCCAGACCGAGCCGCCGATCACTCCGTCCCCCCAGACCGTGCCGCCAAACGATCCAAAATAAAGTTGGTAATTCATGCGGTCGGCGTTGGCGCTGTTTTTCATCTGGCGCGTAGTGATCTTGTTCGCGGCCGTCGAGTTGGTGCTCGGCCCCATCGCTACCGTGAGCGTTGCACCGCTACCAGGTGAATTGCGACAGCAACTTACGGAAAAAGTCGTCGACACATTCCTATTGGCCGCGGAAGCATCGTCGTAGGTACCGAAGTTCAGCGAAACCCCGCTCGCCAGGGTGCACGTT
>JALYOK010000337.1 GCA_030856925.1 Pseudomonadota bacterium | reverse complement strand
AATTACGGCGACGTGAAGTAAATGGCCGAGATTCGCAACTATACAATGAACTTTGGCCCCCAGCACCCGGCGGCTCACGGCGTGTTGCGCCTGGTTCTCGAGCTGGACGGTGAAGTTATCGAACGCGCCGATCCGCATATCGGTCTGTTACATCGCGCCACCGAAAAACTCGCCGAGACACGTACCTTCATTCAATCGCTCCCGTACATGGATCGATTGGACTATGTCTCGATGATGTGCAACGAGCACGCCTACGTGTTGGCAATGGAGAAGCTGCTCGGCGTGACGCCGCCGATCCGTGCGCAATATATCCGCGTGATGTTCGACGAGATCACGCGGGTGCTGAATCATCTTTTGTGGCTCGGCGCTCACGCGCTGGACGTCGGCGCCATGACGGTGTTTCTCTATTGCTTCCGCGAGCGCGAAGACTTGATGGATTGCTACGAGGCGGTCAGCGGCGCGCGCATGCATGCGGCTTACTATCGCCCCGGCGGCGTGTACCGCGATTTGCCCGATCGCATGCCCCAATACCAAGTGTCGCAAATCAAAAATGCCGACGAGATCAAAAAAATCAACGCCAACCGGGTCGGCTCGCTGTTGGATTTCATCGAGGATTTCACTCATCGTTTCCCGACCTATGTCGATGAGTACGAAACCCTGCTTACGGACAATCGCATCTGGAAACAGCGCACCGTCGGTATAGGTGTGGTGGCGCCCGAACGCGCTAAGGCGTTGGGCTTCACCGGCCCCATGTTGCGGGGCTCAGGGGTCGAGTGGGATCTGCGCAAGAAACAGCCCTACGAAGTCTATGATTGCATGGACTTCGACATTCCCGTCGGTGTCAACGGCGATTGCTATGATCGTTATCTGGTGCGGATTGAAGAGATGCGCCAGTCGAATGGCATTATCAAACAATGCATCGATTGGCTGCGCAAGAACCCCGGCCCGGTGATCATCGACGATCACAAGATTGTGCCGCCGCCCCGGGTCGATATGAAACAGAACATGGAAGAGTTGATTCATCATTTCAAACTGTTCACGGAAGGTCTGCATATTCCACCCGGCGAATGTTACGCCGCCGTGGAAGCGCCCAAGGGTGAATTCGGAATTTATCTCGTATCCGATGGCGGCAACAAACCCTATCGTTTAAAAATTCGGGCGCCGGGTTTTCCGCATCTCGCGGCGCTAGACGAAATGGCGCGCGGCCACATGATCGCCGATGTCGTGGCCATTATCGGTACGCAGGACATTGTGTTTGGCGAAATCGATCGGTAGGACGTGAAAGGTGAAAAGTGAAGGGCGAAAAGTGAAAAGTGAAGAGCAAAACCTCCACACACGACCGCGATCGTGGGTTAAAAGGTGTTTTATTCAGCGTTCACCTTTCACTTTTCACGCATCCTGTAAGTATGCTTAACGCAGATTCGCTCCAAAAAATCGACCTCGCGGTCGCTAAATATCCCCCCGAGCAAAAGCGCTCCGCCGTGATGGCGGCGCTGACGATTGCACAGGACGAAAAGGGTTGGCTATCGGACGAGACCATGGCGTTGGTCGCGAGCTATCTCAATATGGCGCCGGTCGCGGTGCGTGAAGTCGCGACGTTTTACAGTATGTACAACCTCGCGCCGATGGGCAAACATAAGATCACTATTTGCACCAACTTACCGTGTGCGCTGTCGGGCGCGAACGATGCGGCCGATTATTTGAAAAAAAGGCTTGGCATCGATTTCAATGGCACGACGCAAGACGGGAAGTTCACGCTCAAAGAGGGCGAATGTTTCGGCGCTTGCGGCGACGCGCCCGTCTGCCTGCTCAACAACAAACAAATGCTGAGCTTTATGAGCAACGATAAGCTCGATGAATTGCTGGCGGAACTCAAATGAACGTCGTCGGCCTGATCCCACAAAATTTCGATCGCGACAAAACTTGGCATCGGAAAGGCTACGAAGCGCGCGGCGGTTATGCGGCACTGAAGAAGATCGTCAAAGAGAAGCTTACGCCGGAACAGGTGATCAACGAAGTGAAGCTTTCGGCGTTGCGCGGCCGCGGCGGCGCCGGGTTTCCGACCGGGCTGAAGTGGAGCTTCATGCCGAGGAACTACGCCGGACAAAAGTATCTCATTTGCAATTCGGACGAGGGCGAACCCGGAACCTTCAAGGATCGCGATCTCATGCGCTACAACCCGCATATCGTGATCGAAGGCGTGGTCATCGCCGCCTACGCCATGGGCATCACTGTCGGTTACAACTACATCCACGGCGAGATATGGGAAATTTACGAGCGCTGTGAAGCGGCGCTCGACGAGGCGCGGGAGGCGGGTTACCTGGGTAAGAATATCCTGGGTTCGGAATTCAGTTTCGAACTTTATAACCACCATGGTTACGGCGCCTATATTTGCGGCGAAGAAACCGCGCTGCTGGAATCCCTCGAGGGCAAGAAAGGCCTGCCGCGCTTCAAACCGCCGTTCCCCGCGAGCTTCGGTCTATACGGCAAGCCGACGACGATCAACAATACAGAAACCTTTGCCAGCGTGCCGTGGATCATCATCAATGGCGGGCAAAAATTTTTGGAAATGGGCAAGCCGAACAACGGCGGCAGCAAATTATTTTCCGTCTCCGGCCACGTCGAACGGCCCGGCAATTACGAAGTTTCGCTCGGT
This sequence comes from Pseudomonadota bacterium, assembly GCA_030856925.1. Lineage (GTDB taxonomy): Bacteria > Pseudomonadota > Gammaproteobacteria > Burkholderiales > JALYOK01 > JALYOK01. The sequence continues at coordinate 3,642 of JALYOK010000337.1, read as the reverse complement.
ACACCCTTCGCTAAATTATTGGAAATGGCCGGCGGCATGCGCGGCGGCAAGAAACTCAAGGCCGTGATTCCCGGCGGATCGAGCATGCCGGTATTGCCCGCCGACATCATGATGGAAACCGACATGGATTATGACTCCATCGCTAAAGCCGGGTCTTTTTTGGGTTCCGGCGCGGTAATCGTGATGGACGAGACCACTTGCATGGTGAAGGCGCTTGAGCGGCTGACCTATTTTTATTTCGAAGAGTCCTGCGGCCAATGCACGCCTTGTCGCGAAGGCACGGGTTGGCTCTATCGGATGGTGAACCGTATCGAGAACGGCAAAGGCCGTGCGGAAGATTTGGATCGATTGGTGAGCGTGAGCAACAACATCCAAGGCCACACCATTTGCGCGCTGGGCGACGCCGCGGCGCTGCCGGTGAAGGCCATGATTCAACATTTTCGCTCGGAATTCGAACACCACATTCATCACAGACGTTGCTTGGTCGGTCCGGGCAGCATCGTTCCGCAGACCGCGAAGCTCGCTGCCTAGTGTCCCGAGTCTAAAGTTCGTTGAGAAAATGCGTCAAGTTACGATGATCCCCGATAGCGATAAAAGTGCCGAAATCGGCGCCAGGCTAGGCGCAAAGCGCAGCCAGGTTGAACACCTGGTGAGCCTTTGCAACGACGCATGGCGCCGATTCTCGGCATCTTTTATTCAACGAACTTTAGACTCGGGACGCTGGCATGATCACGCTCGAAATTGACGGTAGGCCGATACAGGTGGCGCCGGGCGCCATGGTGATTCAGGCGGCGAATAAACTCGGCATCACCGTGCCGCATTTTTGCTATCACAAGAAACTTTCCATTGCGGCTAACTGCCGCATGTGTCTCGTGCAAGTCGAAAAAGCGCCAAAGCCTTTGCCCGCTTGTGCGACGCCGGTAGCGGAGGGGATGAAGGTCTACACCCATTCGGACTATGCGGTGAAGGCGCAAAAAGGCGTGATGGAGTTTTTACTGATCAATCATCCGCTCGATTGCCCGATCTGCGATCAGGGCGGTGAATGCCAGTTGCAGGATCTTTCTGTTGGTTATGGCGGCAGCAATTCCCGCTTTGATGAAGATAAGCGAGTGGTCGACCCTAAAGATCTCGGCCCCTTGATTTCGGCGCAAGAAATGACCCGCTGCATCCACTGCACGCGCTGCGTGCGATTCGGCGAAGAGATCGCCGGCGTGAAGGAATTGGGCATGATCGGCCGCGGCGAACACGCTGAGATCGTCGGCTTTGTCGGCAACTGTGTCGATTCAGAATTGTCGGGCAACATGATCGACGTGTGTCCCGTCGGCGCGTTGACCAGCAAGCCGTTCCGCTATGCCGCGCGCACCTGGGAATTATCCCGCTATGAATCGATCAGCCCGCACGATGGTCTGGGCGCGAATCTCACGGTGCAGGTGAAGCAAAATACAGTCATGCGCATCTTGCCTCGTGAAAACGAAGAGTTGAACGAGTGTTGGCTGGCCGATCGCGATCGTTTTTCCTATCAGGGGCTGAACTCCCCCGAGCGCTTGATCCACCCTATGATCAAAGGCGTGGGCGGGTGGCGCGAGGTCGATTGGCAGACGGCGCTGGACTTCACTGCGCAGCACATCAAGCGAATCAAGGATTTGCACGGCGCCGAGAGCATCGGCGCCCTGGCGACGCCTCATCAAACTTTTGAAGAATTATTCCTGCTGCAAAAACTGCTGCGCGGTCTCGGCTCGAACAACATCGACCATCGCTTGCGGCAAGCAGATTTTAGTCTCGACGGCAAGACAAGCTTTCCGTGGCTAGGCATGAAGGTGGCGGAATTGAGCCTTGTGAGCAGTGCGCTGATCATCGGCAGCACGCTGCGTAAAGAGCAACCGCTCATTTCACAGCGCCTGCGCATGGCCGTGAAGAAAGGACTCGCCCTTAACGTGATTCACACTGCGGACGATGACTTGCTGATGCCCGTCGCGAACAAGGCCATCGCCGCGCCGAGCGAGATGCTGCGGACCTTGATCGAGGTACTGAAAGCAGCGCTGGAGCGCAATCCTGGCGAGGTTCCAGGGTCGCTAATAAGTGTCCTCGCGGCGGTTCAGGTGTCCGAATCGGCGCGTAAGATGGCGCACAGCCTCTTCGATAACGGCAATGGCGCAATCTTACTCGGCAGTTTCGCCCAACATCATCCAGCCTACGCCGGCCTTTACGCCGTCGCCCACACTTTGGCCCATGTCGTAAACGCACGCTTCGGCGTGCTGGGTGAAGCGGCCAACAGCGTAGGGGCGAGCCTCGCGGGCGCGGTACCCTACGCGGGTCCGTTGGGTGCGACTTCCCAGGGGGGGCTCAATGCCGCGCAGATGCTGGCTTCACCGCGTCAAGCCTATGTCTTACTCGGCGCGGAACCCGAGTTGGATTGCCACTATCCTGTAACGGCAATGAAGGCCATGGGCGCAGCGGAGTTTGTAGTCGCGTTGACCGGTTACCGCCATCGCGCCAGCGACTACGCTCACGTGTTGCTGCCGATCGCGCCGTTCACCGAAACCGCCGGCGTCTTCATCAATATGGAAGGACGAGTGCAAAGTTTTCAAGCGGTGGTGAAGCCGCTGGGTGAGGCGCGCCCCGCTTGGAAAGTGCTGCGCGTATTGGCGAATTTGCTGGGTTTGCCGGGTTTCGAGTTTGATGATATCGATGCCGTTCGCAATGGCATCGACCCCGACCTTGCGGGCGCCGTGCCGCGGCTATTGAATGCCGGCGCCACCCAAGCAACGATCGACATCGCGTTGCCTCCGCTGAAGAATGGGCCGGAGAGAATCGGCGAAGTGCCGATCTACCAACTCGACGCGGTGGTGCGGCGTGCGGAAAGTTTGCAGAAAACGCGTGACGCAGCGGCGCCGACGGCAGCGATGAATTCACACATGCTGGGCAAGCACAAGCTGCAACAGGGAACATCGGTCCGCGTCAAACAGGGCGCGAGCGCGATCGTGCTCAACGCCAGTTGCGACGATGCGCTGCCTGATAACGCAGTGCGGATAGCTGCGGGACACCCGCTTACCGCCGGCCTGGAATCGATGTCCGGCGCGATCCAGTTGGAGCCCGTCGGCTTATGATCGCGTTGGAAAATTTCTTCGGGCCGGTATGGCCGCTGATCTGGTCGGTGGCGAAGGTTTTGGTCATTGTATTGCCGCTCACGATCTCAGTCGCGTTCCTGACCTATTTCGAGCGGAAAGTCATCGGTTTTATGCAGGTTCGCATCGGCCCGAACCGCGTCGGTCCGGGCGGATTGCTGCAACCCTTCGCCGACGTGCTGAAAATGTTGGCGAAAGAAATCATCATTCCCTCCGGGTCGAGCAAGTTTCTTTTCATCATCGCGCCGATCTTGTCCCTGGCGCCGGCGTTGGTCGCATGGGCGGTGATTCCGTTCACGCCGGAGAAAGTGTTCGCCGATATCGACGCCAGTTTGCTGTTCATCATGGCGATCACGTCAATGGGCGTGTACGGTGTCATCGTCGCCGGTTGGGCGTCGAATTCCAAGTATGCATTCATCGGCAGCTTGCGCTGTGCGGCGCAAATCGTGTCGTACGAAATCGCCATGGGTTTTGCGCTGGTCACGGTGATTATGGTGTCTGGGAGCTTAAATCTGGT
>JALYOK010000330.1 GCA_030856925.1 Pseudomonadota bacterium | reverse complement strand
GCGAAGGGGGGTATCACCTCGATATCGCACGGGCGCTCACCGCTGCGTGTGCTTGCAGAGAACCTTATATATTTCGCCCCGTACTCTCGTTATTGCTTTTCTACGTGACGTTCAGAATTTCATCCGTCACAATGGCTGACATCGCTCTAGGCAAAAACCCGGTAATCAATGCGTGCAAAAAATGCAGAAGTTCTTAGCGCAACGCTCGATCAAGCGATGAGCCTGGCGAAGATTAGATACGAATTCCGGTGGGCAGGTTTTCGCCAACGGACGTGGGCGAAAAACAGGCTGCGCACATTCCTCCTGCTCGCGCTCGCCTGGATCCCATTGTCCTACGCCGACAACTATCCATCAAAACCCATCAAGATCATCGTGCCGTTCTCGGCCGGCGGCTCGATGGATACGCTCGCCCGGTTGTTCGGTGAGCAGTTAAAGCAGGTGTGGGGACAGTCGGTAATCGTCGATAATCGGCCCGGCGCGACCGGCATTATCGGCACCAAGTTGGGGGCTGAAGCGCAGCCCGACGGCTATACCCTGCTCATGGTCGCCTCGGCGACGATGGCGATCAACCCCAGCGTTTTTAAGAAGCTGTCCTATGACCCACTCAAGGATTTCGCGCCGATTATGCTGTTCGTCGACGCGCCGATTCTGCTCGTCGCCCATCCGTCGGTGCGCGCGCAATCGGTCAAAGAACTCATCGCGCTCGCCAAGGCCAAGCCCGGCGAACTGAGTTTCGCTTCGGCGGGAAACGGCAGTTCGCAGCATCTTGCCGGCGAGTTGTTCAAGTCGATGGCCGGCATTGACATCACGCACGTGGCTTACAAGGGCAGCGCTCCGGCGACGGCCGATTTGCTGGGAGGACAAGTCTCCCTCATGTTCGACGTCATGCCCACCGTGATCGGGCATGTGAAGGCTGGCAAGCTTAAGGCGATCGCGGCGGCCGGCGCGAAGCGCTCACCGCTGCTGCCCGGGATACCGACCGTTGCCGAAGCAGGGCTCGCCGGCTACGAAGCGCATTCCTGGTACGGCATCGCCGCGCCGGCGAAAACACCGCGTGCGCTCATCGATAAACTGCACGTGCAATTCAAGCAGGCGATACAGACGCCGCAACTGCACAGCCGCTTGCTCGAGCTGGGGCTGGAACCGGTCGGCAACACGCCGCAAGAATTCAGCGCGCTCATCCGATCCGAGCAAGCGCGCTATGCAAAGCTCGTCAAGGCCTCGGGAGTGAGGGCCGACTGAGAACAGCACCGTCTGATTCGCGCCCCGCCTAACAACGCTAACGTCAGCAATCGCAGCATTGGTGGGCAAGTCCTTGCTACGCGACCCTATAGCGATCGAGAATATCGCGGTTGATCTCGATGCCCAGGCCCGGACCGGTCGGCACGTCTACCCAGCCGTTGCGATGGACAAGCGGCGCAGCGGCCAAATGGCTCGACGTTCACGACAAGTTGATGGCTGATGACATCAGTGATTTTCATGTTGAAGGTATCTCTATAGATCCAAGGATAAGTCGAGCGTGATAGGCGGAAGTCCCAGTTGCATAATGCCAGGAATCGACATACCCGCGGGGCGGAACTCAGACCTGCACACAACAACGGCTTGGCCGTATAACCAAGGCGCGTAATGGCGGATTCCCGAAACTTACGATGATTTTTGACGTTCGGGCGGCAAAGATGGTAGCCTAATTCTTGATTACTCTGATGCCCGATTACCAGGAACTAATGTCCGTGTGGGCGGTTATCCCTTTAAAGTCACCAGAATCGGCAAAATCGCGGCTGGCCAGCACGCTTAGCGCGCAGCAGCGCGTACGTTTGTTCTACACCCTCGCAAGCCGCGTCATCGACGCCACGGTGCATACGCCGGGTATTGAAGGCGTTACGGTGGTCACCGCCAGCAATGCCGTCGCCGATTTCGCGAAGAGCCGCAGCGCACGGTGTTTGCGACTAGAGAGCGATTGCGGTACCGCTGCGGCCTGCACCAACGCCCTGGAGAAAGTTCCGCCACACCACCGCCAGCGGGTCTTGTTTGTCGCCGGCGATATCCCGTTAATCTCGTCGAGCGAATTATCGCGGTTCGTGGCCTTGACTGAGCGCAGCCCGCTGGTGGCAATCGCCCCCGATCGACGTCGAATCGGCACCAACGCCCTCCTTTGCGCGCCAGGGAACGCGATACCGCTTTCTTTTGGCAGCAATAGCTTCGCGCATCATCTCGCCGCCGCCGCTCGTCTAGGCGTCGCGGTGCACGTTATCGATTCGGCGCCGCTGGCGCTTGACATTGATGAGGCACGCGATTTGCACGAATGGCGCCGGCGGCTTACCGAAAACGGTCGACCCGTCGATTTAGACCTCGAGGAATGGTTTGCCACGCAAGAGGTAGCGTTCGGCCTATGAAGGCTCCTTTGCTCGATAGTTTCTTCGCCACACCGCCGAGCGCTGCGCAAGCACTGCAGTTGCTTTCGGTGGACGATTGGCATGAACTCGCGCCGGCCGCAGCGTCGTTGCGCGCGATAGGCTGGGGAAACCATATAACCTACTCGCGCAAAGTGTTCGTGCCGCTGACACAATTATGCCGCGACGTATGCCACTACTGCACCTTCGCGAAAGCGCCGCGGTCGCTTGCCAAACCGTACTTGTCACCTGACGACGTGCTGGCAATCGCACGGCAGGGAGCAGCCGCCGGCTGCAAGGAGGTTCTATTCACGCTCGGTGACAAGCCGGAGGCGCGTTACGCCACTGCGCGCGCGGCACTCGCCGAATTCGGTTTCGACAGCACACTTGCCTATCTCGAACATTGCGCGCGCCGCGTCGTTGAGGAGACCGGACTGCTGCCCCATCTCAATCCAGGCTTAATGGGGACGACGGATTTTCAACGCCTGCGTGCGGTTGCGCCGTCAATGGGCATCATGTTGGAATCCGCATCACAGCGCTTAAGCGAGCGCGGCATGCCGCATTTTGGCTCTCCCGACAAAGATCCGGCACGCCGGTTGGAAACCTTGCGCATTGCCGGAGAACTGCGCGTGCCGATGACCACCGGCATCCTGATCGGTATCGGCGAAACGCGTCGCGAGCGCATCGAGTCATTGCTTGCCCTGCGTGAGTTGCATGCGCAGTATGGTCATCTTCAAGAAATTATCATTCAAAATTTCCGCGCCAAGCCGGGTACTAAAATGCACGCCGCGGCGCAGCCGTCGATGGATGAATTGTGCTGGACCATCGCCGTCGCTCGTCTCATATTCGGCGCGCAAATGAGCGTTCAGGCCCCGCCCAATCTCTACGCCGGCGATCTCGGCGAGCCCATTCGCGCGGTTATCAATGACTGGGGTGGAGTGTCGCCGGTAACGCCGGATCAAGTCAATCCCGAAGCGCCATGGCCGCATGTCGATCATTTGGCGGCGGAAACCGAGCGCGCCGGTCATTGCTTGGTCGAACGCTTGACGGTTTACCCAAAATATATCGACGCGCGCGAGCAATGGATCGCTGCGCAATTGCATCCGCATGTGCTGCGCTTGAGCGACAGTGGCGGATTGGCGCGCCCCGGGCCGTGGTCACCAGGCCTGCGTGGTGCCGATACAACTGCCGACGAGCGCGATGTCGCTTCCCGCTCGACGCCCTTAATCGACCGCACAATAGGTCACTTGGTAGAGTTGGCGTCGGAAGGCCGCGAGTTGAGCGAAGCGGAAATTGCTGCGTTATTTAACGCACGCGGCGGCGACTTTCATCACGTCTGCCGCGCGGCGGATGCGCTTCGTAAAGAGACTGTCGGCAACACCGTGCGCTATGTGGTCACCCGCAACATCAACTATACCAACGTCTGTTTGTACCACTGCGGTTTTTGCGCATTTTCCAAAGGCAAAACTCACGAAGCGCTGCGCGGCGAGCCGTACATGGTTGAGTTGCCCGAGATCGCCCGCCGCGTGCGTGAAGCGTGGCAGCGCGGCGCCACCGAAGTGTGCATGCA
>JALYOK010000326.1 GCA_030856925.1 Pseudomonadota bacterium | reverse complement strand
GGCGCTTTTCTATGGTTTCTATGAACGTAGACGCTTCAAGCAAAGACTCATGGGTGCCGGTGTCAAGACAAGCCATCCCGCGCCCCATGACTTCAACCGTCAACTGGCCACGCGCTAAATAATGCTTGTTGACATCCGTGATTTCGTACTCGCCTCGCGCAGAGGGTTGGAGATCGCCCGCAATGTCGAGCACTTGGTTATCATAGAAATAAAGCCCCGTTACGGCATAGTTGGATTTGGGCTGCGCGGGCTTTTCTTCTAAGCTGATCGCCCTACCCGTCGCGTCAAACTCCGCGACCCCGTAGCGTTCTGGGTCTTTCACATGATAAACGAACACATTAGCGCCCACAGTACCGTTGTTAGCGCGAGCTAACTGACTGGCAAAATCGTGGCCGTAAAAGATATTGTCACCGAGAATTAAAGCACAATTGTCTGCCCCAACAAATCGGCGACCGATAACAAATGCCTGGGCGAGTCCGTCAGGAGTTTGTTGAACCGCATAAGTGAAGTTTAGGCCCCAGCGGCTACCATCCCCGAGCAATTGCTCAAATCGCGGTGTATCTTGGGGAGTTGAAATCAACAGAATGTCGCGGATCCCGGCAAGCATCAGGGTCGACAAAGGATAATAAATCATAGGTTTGTCGTAGATTGGCAAAAGCTGCTTGGAAATTACTTGGGTGACGGGATGCAATCTTGTGCCGGAGCCGCCGGCGAGGATAATACCCTTCCTCATCCTGCCGTCCGTTTTGCGTAATTCTGGTCAATCCATTGTTGATACTGGCCACTGACGACGTCGTCGATCCATGCGCCGTTGTCGAGATACCATCGAATGGTCTTGGATAGACCGGTATTAAAATTCTCCTTGGGCGTCAAGCCTAGCGCCTTCTCGATTTTTCGGGAGTCAATTGCGTAGCGGCGATCGTGGCCGGGGCGATCATTGACGTAGGTAATTTGCGTCTGGTAGCTGACAGCATCGGGGCGCGGCTTGAGCTTGTCGAGCAGATCGCATATGGACACTACAACAGACAAATTCGTTTTTTCGTTCTGCCCGCCGATGTTATAAGTCTCCCCGACGCGCCCTCGCTCCAGGACGCTATGAATCGCCGCGCAATGATCACCGACATACAACCAGTCGCGCACGTTTTGCCCATCCCCGTATATAGGCAAAGGTTTCCCGGTAAGCGCGTTGTTTATTGTTAAAGGAATCAATTTCTCAGGAAACTGAAACGGCCCGTAGTTATTAGAGCAATGGGTCGTGACAGTAGGTAAACCATACGTGTGGAAATAGGCGCGCACCAAATGGTCTGACGCGGCCTTAGAGGCGGAGTACGGGCTATTCGGCGCGTAGGGTGAAGTCTCGCTGAACGGTGAATCACTTGCACCCAGCGAACCATAGACTTCATCCGTTGAAACGTGCAGGAAGCGGAATTCCGATTTCTCTTCCGGCGCGAGTTCCGCCCAATAGGAACGAACCGATTCTAACAGTCGAAAAGTTCCCACAATATTGGTGCTGATAAAATCCTCCGGACCACTGATAGATCGGTCAACATGACTCTCGGCGGCAAAATGTAAAATAGCGCGAGGTCGATGGGCTGCCAGTAATGTTTTCACGAGGATAGCGTCGCCGATATCGCCCTTTACAAAAGTGTGTCTCGAATCCCCGCTCAATGCGCCGAGGTTATTCAAATTGCCTGCGTAAGTGAGCTTATCCAGATTTACCATTGGCTCATTTGAATTTTTGAACCAGCCGAGAACGAAATTGGAGCCAATGAACCCTGCGCCCCCTGTTAATAGAATCATGCTACCTTAAGTTATTCACTTGTGAACACGCGGCTTGAGATTCAACGTCAATGGGAACTCTGCTGAGGAATTTAAAATAAGTCTCTGTGTTATCCCAGAGATTGCACTTTAATCCATTCGCGCGTAAAAAGCGCTGGCCGCTATTTGCGCGGTTGAAGAAACCCTTCGGCGTACTCGTTTGGTGGTTTACGTATCCAGCGCTTTGGCACTTGCTTTCTTATAAAATCATAACATAAACTGTTAATCGCTTCAAAAACAAAGACCTAATAGTGATAGACAATGCGTGTTACTCGTTACACGGCAGACGCTGCAAACCGAGGCTAGTGTAGTGCTTCATTCTGTTTGATAGTTATGCGCACCCATTACGATTTCTGGCGGCTATCTATTTCTATCGATAACGTAGGCATCGCCGCGAGTTTTTTTGCAAGCCTATTGGTTTTGGGTGGGCTATTAACCGTGGGACGGCGCTTCCTTGGACTGGATATTCCGAGTCAGAGATCTGTTCATGCCAGACCGATTCCTCGAAGCGGCGGGCTCGCGGTTATTTTGGGCAGTTGGTTTGGTTGGACATTTCTACCGAGTTTCCCGCGCCTGTTATTTCTGTGTTCCCTGGGGCTCGTATTGTTGTCTTGGCTCGATGATAAATACCGTTTGCCGGTGTTACCTCGCCTGATTGTTCAGACGATGGTCATTGCCTTTTACGTATCGAGCATTCTTAACTCCTTAGTCTGGCTTCCCATTGTATTGGTGGCGCTAATCTGGATTACCAATCTGTATAACTTTATGGATGGTTCGGATGGCCTGGCCGGGGGAATGACCATTCTCGGGTTTGGATTCTACGCAGCAGCGGCGAAGCTCACCGGCGATCAAACATTTTTCTTGCTGAGTTTATGTATCTCGGTTGGCGCAATTCCCTTCCTTATGCTTAATTTCCATCCGGCCAAAATATTCATGGGTGATGTAGGATCGGTACCCTTGGGCTTTCTCGCCGGCGCGCTGGGCTTCATGGGATGGCAGCAAGGGCTTTGGCCAATGTGGTATCCTTTCCTCGTATTTGCGCCTTTCATAGTCGATGCATCGATCACGTTAATCAAAAGAATTATCTCCAGGGAAAAGTTCTGGTTGCCCCACAGAAATCATTACTATCAGCGTTTTCTGCTGATGGGCGCCGGGCATCGAAATACGTTTTTAGCCGAGTTCATGCTAATGCTGGCGTGCGGATGCTCCGCGGTGTTAGGCTTATTCTTACCGGAAAAAGCCCAGTATTTCATGCTCGCTAGTTGGATAGTGATATACGCTGCCCTCGCAATGATCACCGATCGTCGTTGGAGAAGGTTCTCACATGAAGCTACTTAAGGCCAATAACGTCAATTGGCGCGGCGCGTTCGCATTCAGCCATGACTGTATATGCGTCGCGCTAATCTGGGTCTTCGCCTATTTGCTTAGGTTCAATTTTGAGATTCCGGCGCCGGTGCAAGTGGTAATGTGGCAATCTCTGGTTTGGATCGTGCCGCTGTTTGGGCTGACATTCTATTGGGTCGGCCTATATCGCGGCATCTGGCGTTATGCGAGCTTGCCGGACCTCAATCGCATCATCGTTGCAGTCTTGCTCGGTGTCTTGCTCGAGGTGGTGGTTATCTATTTGCTCCGATTCGCGGTTACTTTACCCGTCCCCCGTTCCGTTTTCATCATTCAGGCCATTTTCTTGGTCGCGGTAATGGGTGGCAGCCGGCTAATCCATCGAGCTTGGAAGGAACATCGCCTTTATGGTCTTTGGCACAAGCTCGGCGAACCGGTATTGGTCGTCGGCGCAGACGATATCGCAGCAGGCTTGATCAAGGAATTGTCGCGTAGCAAGGATTGGCGTGTGGTCGGGCTATTGGACGATGATGGGACCAAGCGCGGCCGCTCTTTGCAGGGGATCAAGATTCTCGGCGACGTGAGTGAAGTTGCGAAAATTGCCGAGCTGGTCCGGGCCAAACGGGCAATTGTTGCCTTGACAAAAGCCATCCCAGAAGCCCGCCGTCAAGCGATGGCTACGTGCGCCCATGCCGGGCTGACGGTGATGACTGTCCCGGCGATGGACGATGTAGTAAGCGGCCGAGTGACTGTGGCGGAGGTGCGTCCGATTCAAATCGAGGATCTGCTGGGTCGGGAAGCAGTGGTATTGGATGACGCCGGGTTGAGGGGATTCCTGGGCAAACAAGTGGTGATGGTCACCGGTGCGGGTGGGTCGATCGGCTCGGAGTTGTGTCGCCAGATCGCGAAATTCAAGCCGAGCTTGTTGGTATTGTTAGAGCATAACGAATATGCTATGTATCAAGTCGAGCAGGAATTTGCCGAGGCGTTTCCCGAGGTTCCGATCTCTTGCATGATTGGGGATGTTAAGAATCTCATGCGAGTGGAACAGGTGCTGGCGCAATACCGTCCAAGCGTTATTTTCCATGCCGCAGCCTATAAACACGTCCCCCTCATGGAAGAGGACAACGCCTGGGAAGCGGTGCAAAACAACGTGTGGGGCACCTATGTGATCGCCAAGGCAGCCGTTGAACACAATGTCAAGAAAGTGGTCTTGATCTCCACCGACAAGGCGGTCAATCCGGTCAATATTATGGGCGCCAGCAAGCGTCTTTCCGAAATGGTTTGCCAAGGATTGCAGTTGAATGCCGAAACCAAGTTCACTATGGTGCGTTTCGGTAATGTGCTGGGGAGTACTGGCAGCGTTATCCCAAAATTTCACGAGCAAATTAGCAAAGGCGGACCCGTCACCGTCACTCATCCGGAAGTGATTCGTTACTTCATGTCCATTCCCGAGGCCGCACAACTCGTTCTACAGGCAGGCTTTATGGGATTCGGCGGTGAAATCTTTGTGATGGATATGGGTCAGCCGGTGAAAATTGCGGATCTGGCAAGAGATATGATCCGGCTTTCCGGGTACTCCGAAAATGAGATCAAAATCACCTATACAGGTTTGAGATCCGGCGAAAAACTATACGAAGAATTGCTGTCAAAGAGCGAAATGTCCCTCCCGACGCCGCATCCAAAATTACGTATTGCTCGGGCGAGACAACTGCAAAATCGTGAGCTCTCAGAAATCCTGGAGTGGCTCAAACAGCACAAGGCGCTAGACGACGATCTCGTCCGCCGCGATCTGCGCAGGTTGATACCGGAATATCAGCCTAACGCTAAGCCGGATCTGCGGGTGGTTGAACCGGATTCTTACGCCCTGGACGGCTGATTATCTCATGTTAGCTTCTTGGCCACTTAGGCAGCGCGCTTTCCAACTAGATGCCGTAATTGCAGTGCCATCGACAAACCCACCAAAATCCCAAGCGAACTCCACCTGACGGATTCGACCATTCCCCGCACCAGGTAGAAAGAAACAAACGAGCAGAGGACGGCAAGAAAAAAGG
>JALYOK010000321.1 GCA_030856925.1 Pseudomonadota bacterium | reverse complement strand
TGAGACCGAAGCCGCCCGCGGGGTTGCAATGGGGGCTGGCGTTGCCTTGAACGAAAATACGGTGGAAGATCGGATCGTCCGGGTAATAGATCCAGTGCTTCTCGGTCAAATTAGACCGACCGATACCCAGATTGACGCAGCGCACAGATACATAGCGTAGTTCGGACGCGGCTTGCTTCACGCTTTCGGGCGCTTCCTCACCCAGCGCGCGAACCAGTTCAGGTAACGGCATCGTGCTGATGAGGCTTTTATAGCGATAACCCCTCCCATCGGAAAGAGTTACGGTACGCGCCGCAATCGAGATACGCGCGACCGATGCATTCAATTCCAGCGTACCCTTCAGGTGCGGCAAAAAGCCGTCCATCAGAGCTTGGAAACCACCCTTCAAAGGATATCCGAAACGAGCATTTGGGCCCATCGGTTTAGCGACGGGTCGCAGCGCGCCGTCGATCATTTCTTCTAAATTCGGTAGCGGAACGCGCCCTCCTAGCCATGAAGTTTCCATCTGAGATAACGGTACTGCCCAGAGTTTCTTGTTATAGGGAATAGCAAAGTGCTTGGCGACGCCGGCGCCCCAGACGTTATAGATAAAGTCTTCAAAGTTTTTGTGCTCACCGCTGTCACGGCCGACGCTATCGCCGGCGACGACTAGCGGAACTTCCGCCGTAATGCCATCCGCGCAGCAGTCGGTAATCGAATTCGTCTTACACGACGTGGCATCATTATCTACATGGACGGCGTGGAGTTTTGCGATCTCGGTTGGCTTCGGCGTCTCGAGAGGGCCGAAACGCGCTTCAATGGCGCCGATGATGCATTCCTTCAACACGTCCGGCGGAAGGCCGTACAGCGCGCCCTGGAAAGGATAGCGAGTGTAAACTTCCTTCTTGCTATGAATCCACGCCTCGCGTTGCTGCCAGTGGAGGTTGTCGCCGAGCAGCTTCTGGTAAAGCTCCTGAACATAGGGGTCGTTGGAAAACATGATGTGCCCGGCATAGTCGAAGGTGAAACCCTTATCGACGACTGAGCGGCACCAGCCGCCTACGCCGGCGTTCCTCTCCAACAGTAGCGTACGCTCGCCAAGATGGTAGGCGGCGGCCAAACCCGTCGGCCCAGCGCCAATCACAACATGGTCGTAGGCTCGACGCCCACCCACCACGGACATAACAGGAGCTTCGCGCTCGGGCGGCTCGTCGTGTGCAATCAGCCGAAGTGCAGCCTCATTGAGCCCTTCGGCAGCGGCGGCTTCGAGCAACGATCGCATCTGTCGCACCGTTTCGTCCCAGGACGTCTGCGCAACCACCGTTCGCATAGCTTCGACGCGTCGTTGGTGCGACACATCGTCTTCTTGCAGCAGCCGCAGGCAGGCCGCAATGAACGCGTCGGCGTCCGAGGCAATCGCTACTATTCCGCTATAGAGTTCAGCAACATCGGTAACCGGCGTCGACACAATGGGCAACTCCGCCGCCATGTATTCAAGGGTTTTGGTCGGGCTGATGAAGCGTGTGGATTCGTTGAGCGCAAACGGAAGTAAGCACAGGTCCCAGCCTGCCAAGAAGCGCGGCAAATCGGCGTAGGCTTGCTGACCAAAATAGTGAATGTTGCTCCGCCTCGGCAGGCTCGCCGGGTCGATCTTCACTACCGGGCCGACTATTACGATCTGCCAATCGGGGCGAGCATCCGCTACCCGACTGATTAACTGCACATCCAGGCGTTCGTCGATCACACCGAAAAAACCCAGCCGAGGGTGTGGGATAGCGTCCAGCGCCGGGTGCGCATGCTGGCGGTCCAGCGCTTGCGCGAAATGGGGGCGGTCAACGCTCGAAGGAAAACAATGCACGTTCGGATGGCGCGACTGCTTTATTCGATATAAGCTCCTACCGCCGGTAAATACCACATTTGCCACGGCCATAAGGGCGTTCTCGCGCTGCAGCAACTGGCGCGGCGCATTCTTAAACGCTGACAGTTCGTCCATACAATCGAACACTACGGCCCGCGGCGTCAACTCCTGCAAGAGGGGTAACGCCATCGGCGTGTAAAACCATGCGAGGTAGTCGTGCGCACTGGGAGATCTGTGATCATCGCTGCGTGCGTAGCCTTCGCGCTCGAGAAATCCCCGCAGCAGGCGTCTGAGTTCCGGCAACTGGTCGTCGCAAAATCCCGCTGTGGGGACGCTGGTATGCGGCCGAAGCACTCTGACATTCGGCGCCGGACATATTTCTTCAAGCCAGGCCGTAGTTTCCGCGTAAACGGGTTCTTCAAAGAAAATGACTGGCTGATCTTCGGCCAGTCGGGTCAAAAGGTGTTGTGGACGCTGGTATACAAAGTCCCAGCGCAGGTGCGAAAACACGATGAGGGGCGACATTTTTTTTCCTTTGGGTAAGTACGAACAAGTCGCGGCCGGCACGCCGGATAAGCGCGCTTGGGCACGCTTAAGATCGCGCGCGTACAACATATCCAACACGCGCCGAAAATGGGCGACGCCGATTTCGTCGTAAACTAAACGCAAATCCCAGAGACCGCTTTTGTGCCATTCGGCCGGGTTCTCCCAGTCCGGCCGGTCAATTATCGGATACAGGCATATGCCCGCGACATCAACGCCGGCTGCCTCTGCACGAGCGACTTCCTCAGCGATCCCCAAAATCCAAGCACCCCGGCCTGCGCCCACGTGGCTGGTCTCCGCCAATAACAAGGGTCGACGGTAGCGCCCCCAAACCCGCTCCAGGAGGTCGCTCAGGGCAACTCTGCGCGGATCACCGATATGCCATTCGAGTGTTTTTTTGGTGCCGATCTCCCACTGATTACTGTGGTAATAATTTACCCCGACGATATCGAGCGTATCTGGCGAGCCTCCAAGTTCGGGCTCGAGCCGCCCGGCCAGCATGTCGAATGCCTGAAACTGGTGGTCAGAGTTGATAATGGCGTCGGCCTCGCGGTCCGGCCGGTCTAGCGGTGCGACAATGTGGATCAAGGGATCTACGTTCACCATACGGGCGCCGGGGGCGATCTCCCGTATCGCCCGACACCCGGCAATCGCCGCACGGACTAATTGTCGTTTCAACTCAAATGCGCGGTGCTGGAGATCGCCTCTGTACGGATGCATGAGCCCTGTCTCGGTCAGCGCCCACGAAAAAAAAGAAATCTCGTTGATTGGGTTGTAGAGACCCGGCCCGTCGGTATATAGACAAAGGAAGCGCGCCGCCGCGCGGCAGTAGCGAGAAAAGCGCTCAATGAAGTCCGGGGCGAACGGATCGACGTCACGCGGCATTCCGTAGTGGCAAAGAGTCCATATGACCTGGATGCCCAACTCGTGTGCGGCGCGGGCACGCCCTTCGACGCAAGCAAAATCGAAATTCTCATTGCGCTCCGCCAGTCGCCAGCCAACGCTCTCCCGTATGGTGCGAATCCCGAATTCGGCAAGCCCTTGATAGTCGTCGGCGGCTCGCGCATTGTGTTCCGTGAGTTCGTTCATAGAGAGCGGGATCCCTGAGCCGTTTAAATGATCAGCACCCTCAAAGCCCGCCTGCCAAAAGCTTTTGAACCCATGATACCCACAGCCGCGATGCAGGATACGCTGGCGCGCCTCGCCAGTTGCGGGTGTTAGGCCCGACATAGATGTTGGGACGAGTTTGCGTCATGCCGATCGGAACGTCGGCTACAACGTAAGTGACTGAGGTCGATCGCGATATCTGCAGGCAAGTGCTCCGGTTGATCGAAGGTAGATCGGTGTTCGCGAAAGAAAAGCGACGCGACTTTCGGGGTCTGTGCGGTCGGTAAATCGAGTGGCATATAAGTTATTAGCATTAATCGGTTGATCGACGGCAATAGCGCATTTAGCAAGGCTTATGCCACAAAGTTCCCTGGTAGAGCTGGGTGTTCAACCGCATAGGAGCGTGGGGGACCCGCGCCGCGGTACCCCGGGGCAGGGAATAATGAGTAATGTTTACACGAGCACGTAAAGATTACGCGGCGACATCGGTTAAAACTAGACTGTTTGATTTACTCTGACGTGTTCGACGCGACCGCATTATTTAAATCCCACTGCCAAGCGTGCCGCACAATAGTGTCCAGGTCGGCATAGCGAGGTCGCCAGTTGAGTTCAGCGCGAGCGCGCCGAGAATCAGCCACCAAACGTGCGGGATCGCCGGGGCGTCGCGGAGCCTCCTCAACCGGCACAGATAGATTGGTCACGCGCGCTGCTGCGTCAATTATCGCTTGCACCGAGTAGCCCTCTCCATTGCCTAAATTGTAAGCAAGGCTAGAGCTCTGCGCGTCTAAGCGCTCGAACGCCAGGAGGTGCGCTTCGCACAAATCCCATACGTGTACGTAGTCGCGAACACAAGTGCCATCCGGCGTATCGTAGTCCCGACCGAATACCTTCAAAGCTTTCCCGCCTCTGGCAGCACGCAAGGTTAGAGGTATCAGATGAGTTTCGGGATCGTGGCGCTCACCTAACTCCCCCTCCGGGTCAGCGCCGGCTGCGTTGAAATAACGCAAACACACGGAGTTCAATCCGTAGGCAACCCCATAGTCATGCAGCGCCTGCTCAACCGCCCACTTGGTGCGACCGTATGGATTGATCGGAGCCTTCACATGCGCCTCATCGATTGGAACATATTGCGGTTCGCCGAAAACAGCGGCTGTGGATGAAAATATCAACCGCCGAACGCCGGCATCTACCATCGCATCCAGTAGATTGAGGGTGTTAACGAAATTGTTGCGATAGTATTTGGCGGGGTCGATGGTCGATTCACTCACCTGAATATAAGAGGCGAAATGCATCGCACCATCGAAACGGCCTTCTCGCAACAGCGTGCTCAAGGTCTCGCGGTCGGCGAGATCCCCGAACACGAAGCGGCCACCGACTACGGCATTTCGATGCCCGGAGGAGAGGTTGTCGTAAGTCGTCACATCATGGCCGCGGCGGACGAGCAACTTCACCATATGCGAGCCAATGTAACCTGCTCCGCCGACGATGAGAAAATTCATGTGGGGCTCATTTAGGAGGTCTAAATATTAACAAACAAAGGAGCAACAAACATACCATTAAGAATTTCAAGTGTCGCGTGGCACAACAATTGCATTGCGTTCGCACACGAATTCTGAGGATAGAGTTTCTTTTTAAATACTAACAACGTTTCTTATTTAACGAGGTATCGATGAGAGCATTGTGTTGATACGGAACGGGTGACGTGCGCGTAGAAAATGTACCCGATCCGCAAATAGAGCATGCGCGCGACGCGATTATCAAAATTACTTCAACCGCAATCTGCCAAGCCATAATGAGCTGTCGCAAAGGCGGAACCATTTCTATTCCAGGCGTTTATGTTGGATTCGCCGATGAGATTCCTTTCGGAGCGGCGATGAATAAAGGGCTCACCTTTAAAATGAGTCAGACGCACGTTCAGAAGTATATGCCGCTGCTGTTTGAAAAAATTGAGAAGGGAGAGATTGACCCTTCATTCATCATTACGCACAAAATGAATCTTGATGATGCACCCCATGGTTACAAAATTTTCAATGAAAAAGAAGATAACTGTATCAAAGTTGTATTAAAGCCATGAGGGGGAGGCCGAACTGCATTGAAAAGGCGGTGGACGGATAGCGGCGCCCGCGCAGTGGCGATGGTCGCTACAATGCGCTGGCGCCCGCTCATGGAAATTAGAATCAGACTTGACCTACCAGCACGCTTTTGAGATTCACACGAGTAAGCGCGGCACGACGGAGATAACCGCCGACGTCGCCCGCTTGGTCCGTGCCTGCGGGGTAAGCAGTGGCATCGCCCACGTCTTCGCGCAACACACGAGTTGTTCGGTGATCATTACCGAGAATGCCGACCCGTTGGTTCGCGTCGATCTTGAAACGCTCGCACAACGCTGGGCGCCGGACGGTGACGTCGCGTATGAGCACGATTCCGAAGGGGACGATGATATGGCAGCGCATGCACGAAGCGTGCTTTCGGGCAGTTCCGTGACGGTGCCCCTTGGCAATGGAGAATTGTTGCTCGGGACCTGGCAAGGGATTTACCTGTGGGAGCATCGCACGGGTTCACATCGGCGACGAATTACTGTCACCATAATTGGCTAATCGTGCGACATCTCAAGGTTGGACCGCGCACCGCGGGGCCGAAACATGATTTTGAAGATGCTCGCACGCCGCGAAAATAAATGCTCATTATGGCACAAGCTTTGCTTCGTTAAACGAAACTGCTCCGCGCAACGACATTTAACTTTCAGGGGAATTACATGGAAACAAATTCCGTTCAAGACTGGGGCGATGCTTTTATGACGTCGTTGACTGCCGCACTCGCCATTTTCATGGCCGCCATTCCAAAGATTATCGCGTTCGCTTTAATCTTGATTATAGGGTGGTTTATAGCAGGGTTGGTCGCAAAAGGTGTGGCCGCATTGCTGCGAACAATTAAGTTTAACGAATTCGCGCAGCGGGCCGGCCTTAACGGATTTAGTCGAAGCATGGGCGCTGATACGGATTCTGCCGGTATTCTAGCCGCCGTCGTGAAGTGGTTCATCCGCTTAATTACGCTGGTGGTTGCCTTCGACGCGCTCGGTTTGCCGGCCGTATCCGACTTCTTGCGTCAAGTGCTCCTTTGGATTCCAAATCTGGTTGTCGCACTGGTGGTGTTGGTGATCGGCGGTCTTGCCGCAAATGCATTATCCAAGTTTGTCAACGGCGTGGCCAACAAAGCCGGCGTCGAAAACGCCAACGTGCTAGCGACGGTCGCCAGCGTGGGTGTATGGGCCTTTACCATCATTGTCGTAGTTAACCAAATCGGCGTCGGCGTCGCACTGGTAAATACATTGTTCATGGGAACCGTGGGCGCGCTTGCTCTAGCGATCGGTCTCGCGTTTGGGCTGGGCGGCAGGGAAACCGCCGCCAAGATGGTCGAGCAGTGGTACATCAAAGGCAAGGAAGCCGCGCCTAAAATCACGGCGGCTGGGGAAGCCGCTAAGCAGCAGGGACACCAGATCAAAGACGAAGCCCAGCACGAGGCGCAACGGATACGTTCATCAACGCAGCGTACGACCCCGCGGTGAAATTCGTGAACTGCCGTTTAAACTTTACCCGCACAGCGGCGGGGCTGAGTGTTCTTATGATTAGCGCTTGCGCCACGACTAGCTTCCTCGATCGGCGCGTCGAGCAGATGATTCGTACGGAGCTGTCTCGGCACGTCGGACCCGCTGATCGTTACGATGTCGACGTTTTCGGCGCTCGCTTCTCCGG
>JALYOK010000241.1 GCA_030856925.1 Pseudomonadota bacterium | reverse complement strand
AGTAAGCGAAGCTTACAATTAGCAGCAGCCACAAGGTCGGGTCGAGATGCTGAATTTCGCCCAGCGCACAACCTCCGCCGCCACCGCCTCCCCCGCCACCTCCGGAAGTGGCGGGACCGGAGCCTGTGAGGGCGATGGGAATGTCAACGAATTCGCCGGCAATGACCACGTCAGCAGCGCGAACGTTGTTTCCTCGCGATGTGAACGTCACGTCGATCGAACATTCATCCGAGGCGCCGAGGTCGAACGGATAGCGGCCCGAGGCGCTGGAGCTGAAACAGGTGGTGTCGGCGTTGAAATCGTTTTGGTCTTTTCCGGCAATGCGGATGCCGAAAATCCTGACGGCCACCCCCGCCGGATTTCTTACGATGAGCTGTTTAGGCGCCGTTGTCCCGCTTGAGGTTTGGCGTCCGAAATCGAGCAGGCTCACGTCATTGCGATTGCTGTCCAGGATCAAGAGTATGGGAAATCCCGCCTCGTTGACTGCCTCAGCCGCGTCGACCACGTATTGGTAGCACGGGCGGTTAGCTACGATTAGGCAATCCAGTCCTTTGTCATTCGGATCGGAGGGCCGCCGCGCCGTGCTTTGCAGGATGGCCTTGATCTGGGCCGGCGTCAGATTCGGATTTACGGCGAGTAGCAAGGATGCGACGCCGCTGACGATCGCGGTCGAGAAACTGGTGCCGTACAGCGCCGCGACGGCGTTATCGTTTTCCGGCCCCGTAACGCCTCGATCGTTAAGCGACAGAATCGCGTCTTGGCCGGCATCGGTACTCGAGTCGGTGATCAGGCCACCCGGGGCCGACAGGGTAATCAGCGGCCCGAAATTGCTGTACTGGGAAGCGAACTGGCCATTCTTCAACGACGCGCCCACGCTGATTACACCGGCACAGTTTGCCGGCATGGCGTTCACGCTTTCTTCCGGACCGTTACCGGCGGCGACGACGACGGTTATGTGGCGGGCCATCAGGTCGCTAATCGCATCCTGCAGCGACTGGCTGCATGCAGGGGGTATGGTGTCCGCTGGGACGCCGAGACTCAAATTGATAATGTCGGCCGGATTGCTGTTGGCCGGCGCCCCGTTCACCGTCAAACCTGCGGACCAGCGCATGCCATCGATGATGTCCGAGGTGTAACCGCCACACTTACCCAATGCCCGAACCGGTAGGATCTCGGCGAACCGATTAATGCCGGCGATATCGTCTGAATTCCAGTTTGCCGCGATGATGCCGGCGACGTGCGTTCCGTGCCAGTCGCTGTCAACCGCATTGAGACAACCGGCAAAATTGCCGCGCCCGGCCTCCCCCGGCGTAATCCAGTTGCCGGGATCCGTTGCATCGCTGTCGCGGCCATCGCCGTCGTTCGCCGTGTCGAACGATCCATCCGGGTCCGGGCCGATGAAATCGTACCCTTGCAGCAGCCGACCCGCTAGATCGGCATGGCTTAGTACGCCGGTGTCGATGACGGCGATGACGGTGTTGCTCGCACCTTGTGTCTGATCCCATGCCAGCGGCGCATTAATTCCGCCGACTGCGTCGAATAGATACCATTGGTTGACCAATTGGCCGCCCTGAAACGGGATGCCGGGACTGAAGCCGGGATCGCTCGGTGTCGCTGCAGGGAACATTCTATAGTCCGGCTCGGCATATTCGACATTCGGGTCGGCTGCGACTTGCGCGGCGATGCGCCGTGCCGCCTCGTTGGAAACGGTGGCCGGCAGTCCCATCACTTCCACGTTATCGCCCATGCTGCGGACGTGACGAATGGCGGCGCCGGCCGATGCGGTGAGGGCCTTGGCGCGCACCACGCCGCTGGGCAGCGCGTTGGCGGATTCGCGCTTGAATTTAACGATCAGGCGATCAGTGCTTTGCGCCGCGCGAACAGTGGGCTGCCGCCATTGGGGTGTGCGGTAAGGTTCAGACTGGGCTGGACTGGTTATCGAAGCAAGGGCAAGGATAGACGCAGCGATGATCGCGATTGAAGTTTTATTATTGATTCCCATTGGGTTTGTCTTTCTGAGGTTTGAGTTTACGATCCAGCTCGGCGTACTCGACGTCGGGCCGCGTTGAAATTTGTTGAATCGCTTGCGTCACCCGGCCTGCGTCATCGGCGCCGGACAGCACGTAAATCTGCGCGCCGCCCGACATGGGCCGCACATGCCTGACTTCGAGTTGGGTAGTTCGGCCCAGGCTTTTTAGCAGGCCGGCGCTTGCCGGCTCGGTGTTGGGGTCTTTGAATTTGACGATGATTTGTGCAACGTCGTTCCCTGCTTTGGTTTGCGAGCATACACAACCCGTGATTCCGATCAGGGCTAGACACAGAACGACAATCGAAGAGCGAAATGGATTCATGGTTGCGTCACATCAGTTAAACGTCAGGACCATGCCGGAAGGCGCATGGGTATTGCCTGGTGGCCATGCATGGCCCGAGCGCCGCTCTGGTAAGGGGTGGGGGCTGGCCTAAGGCCATTTTGGGCCATTACCTCTCAGCTAAGGTCGCAAACAGTCACTATTTGATCAACGTATTCAACTCGAATATCGGCAACAAGATGGCCACCACGATCAACAGCACCACCACGCCCATGAACAAAATCAACACCGGTTCCAGCAGGCTGGTGAGCGTCGTCACCCGGCTTTCGATTTCCTGCGCCTGACTGACGGCGACGCGCTCCAGCATTTGATCGAGTTTGCCGCTTTGCTCGCCACTGGCGATGAGATGCACCATCACCGGCGGATACATTTTCGTACTCGCCAGGGAGCGCGAAAAACTACCACCTTCTCTCACCAATTTCTCCGTCTCGATCAGCGCCTGTTTCATCGGCAAATTGCTCACCACTCCCACGCCCGCGTGCAGCGCGGTTAGTAAAGGCACTCGGCTCGACACGAGAATCGCCAAGGTCGAGCCGAGCCTAGCCGTATTAACGCCACGGACCAGACGACCGATGACAGGCAATCGCAACAAGAATCGGTCGAAACGCATGCGTAATGCCGGTTGTTTTAAGGCGCGTGCGAATAGCCAGCCGGCCGCGATCCCGGCGATCAGCCAATAGATGCCGGTGGCGACGACAAAATCAGACAGCGCGATCATGGTGCGGGTCAAAAGCGGCAGAGTCTGTTTCGAGTTTTCATAAACTTGAACGACCTTGGGCACAACGTAGGTCAACAGCCCGATCACCACGGAAATTGCGACGAAGGTGACGACGCCGGGATAAATAAATGCGAGCGTGGTTTTTTGTTGCAACGATTGACGCTCTTCCGTGTAGTCGGCGAGCCGATACATCACTTGCGAAAGTTGGCCGGATTTCTCGCCGGCTTCGACCAAGGTGCGATACAGCTCCGGAAACACGCGCGGAAACTGTCCCATGGCCCGCGCCAGGGTCTGTCCCGCCAACACTTCGCCGCGGATGCCGGCCAACACTTGGCGGATAAACTGAATATCCGCCTGCTCGATCAACGCGTTCATGGTTTGCTCGACGGTCAGACTGGCGCCGAGCAAGGTTGCAAACTGGCGCGTGAGCAGCGCGAGTTGCGCGGTCGACAGACGCCGCCGCGAGGGTTTGCGGGTGCTCGTTCTACCCGGCAAATCGGACTGCTGCGTCAGCCCTTCCACCTCGACCGGCGTCAAACCTTGCTCGCGCAACAGCGCGCGCACTTGCCGCTGGCTGTCGGTCTCGAGTACGCCTTTATGCAGGCGGCCCGAAGGATCTAGAGCTTGGTAGCGATAGCCGGCCATTGTTGGGGTAAGGATGAAGGATGAAGGATGAAGGATGACTTACATCGTATGTTGCAAGTGCGCATCCATGCACTAGCTTTCGCGCGTTACTCGAACGATCTCTTCGAAACTCGTCAGGCCTTCGGCAACCCAGCGCATGCCGTCCTGGCGCAGGCTGGTCATGCCGCGTTGCGCCGCGTGCTCGCGGATGTGTTGTTCTGCCGCGGCGTCGTGAATCATTTGGCGGATGTCGTCGTCGACAATAATGAGTTCGTAGATGCCGCTGCGGCCTTGGTAACCGGTCCAATTGCAGGTGGCGCAGCCGACCGCGGTGTAGATGATTTCGGGAACCGGATCGCCATTGAACGCTGCCCGCACCTCTTCCTCAGGAGCATGGGACTTACGGCATTCTTTGCAAGCGAGCCGCACCAAACGTTGCGCCAATACGCCGAGCAACGTGGAGGCAAGCAAAAATGGCTCGATGCCCATGTCGATCAAGCGCGTTACAGCGCTCGCCGCATCGTTCGTGTGCAAGGTCGCCAACACCAAATGGCCGGTCAAACTTGCTTGCACCGCGATCTGCGCCGTCTCCAAATCGCGAATCTCGCCGATCATGATGACGTCCGGGTCTTGCCGCAGGATCGCCCGCAGCGCCCGGGCGAAGGTCATTTCGATGCGCGCGTTGACTTGGGTTTGGCCGACGCCGTCGAGATCGTATTCGATCGGATCTTCCACCGTCATCATGTTGAGCGTTGCTGAATCCAAGCGCGACAGTGCTGCATAGAGCGTGGTGGTTTTGCCGGAGCCGGTCGGGCCCGTAACCAGCACGATGCCGTGGGGCTGGTGGACGAGCTTGTCGAGTTGGTTGAGCGTAATGGGCGGCATGCCCAGCCGATCGAGTTGCAAGCGGCCCGCTTGCTTATCGAGTAAGCGCAGCACCACGC
>JALYOK010000237.1 GCA_030856925.1 Pseudomonadota bacterium | reverse complement strand
CCGTGGTGCTGTTACGCATTACCAGCATGAGTAAAGTTCGCAAGCGCGCGGAGCCGAGCACACTCGGTTTGCCGTTTTCGCTAAACACCTCGCGAAGCTTTTCTGCCAGCGCCGTGTCGTCGTACTTGTAGAGGAAGCGGCGAAGGATTGATGCCTTGTCGAACATGGTTTTGCCGTTATCGCGATAAAACTCCCGCACCGCTGCCACTTTCATTCCCCAGGCGAGACAGGTAGCGATGATGCCGCCGGTGCTCGTGCCGGCAATGTAGTCGAAATAGTCGGCAAGAACAAAATCGTCACCTCTATTCATTCTGCGTTTCAACAATGCTTCGATCGATGCCAGCACTTCGATAGAAATCATGCCGCGTATCCCGCCGCCGTCCAACGCCAACAGTCTTTTGGGACCCGGCCGCGACAGTTTTTCCTTTATGCCCATGCGCTGTTACGCGAAAATTTGCTCGGTATTCAATATCCAGACTTGGCCGAGATGCTTCTGTACCGTATCGATCATGTCTTTCGTCCCGCCCGGGCCATCACTGGTCTTGCCATCCCACAGCGCAATAAAGCGCATTCTATCGGCGCCGAAGGCCAGCGCCTTGTAAAGCATGCGCATATTGTTGCGAGCATAGGGATTGCCATCGAGCTCGCCGGGATTTAGCTCCTCCGGCATAACGAACAGGGTCGTCTTCGCATGGTCTTTCACGCGGTAATATCGTTTAGTCCATTCTTCGCCGCCGAAATTAACCGACTTGTCCAAAAACAACGGCTCTTGAAAAGGCAGATAAAGATGCACGGCCATACCGCGATCCAAACACAGCTCTGCAAACAACAAATCACCGCCGCAGGCGCCTCCGCAGATGGCTAGATCCATTTCGTTTGCGCCCAATTCGTCGAGTTTGCTAAAAATCGCACCGCTCGCGAGAGCCGATTTCTCGTTTGGGAAGCGTGGCGGATCCCGACCCGGTGTATCGACCATGTGGCCGCTAAACAATAGAACGCACCGCGGTTGCCACATCGGGTTCATAGGGTCTGCAAAACAAATTTAATGCTCGCGACAAACATTGTCGATGCCCTGGTTGATCTCGTCCGACGACTTTTATCATGCCATGGGAACGAAGTTGAAACAAATGCAAAGGCGCACACCTGAGAGGCAATAGGGGTGCGGCTCGTAGGCATGGGTAGCGGGAGAGACAACATCTATGCGGTTCGTGGCGTGATCTCTTGTTGTCATCGAGCAAAGGCCCGGCGATGCCCCAACTCTTGCGCCGGCGTTACCGCGCGCTTATGCTGCGAGCACGTTTAACCGATCGCGGAAGACATGAAATTCATCAGCAGTTTCTTACTCCGTTGGGCGCTGACTACTTTGCCGCTGTGGGTAGCGAGTTATATCTTCCGCGGCGTGACGTTCGATTCGGTGGAAACCTTGATCGTCTCGGGATTGTTATTGGGTTTGGCCAACGCGGTAATCAAGCCGTTGATCGTTTTGCTCACCCTGCCGATCACAGTGATCACGTTGGGGCTCTTCATCATCGTGATCAACACCGCGATCCTCTTTTTGGTGCAATGGATCGTGCCCGGATTTCGAATTGCCGATCTCGGAACCGGCGTGTGGCTAGCGCTATTTGTTTCGGTATTCAGCTTTGTGGTGAATCGATTAGTGGGCCGCTAACGGTTGGCCGGTAATAACCCTCGTTCGGCCAGATTTCGGAACAGCGCCTGGGCGCCAAAAGTCCAGGGCGGAATCTTGTCGGTGTGATTGACGCGATTGACCAGCGTGCCCAAGCGCGATGAACGAATCGTCACCGTATCTCCGACCTTATGCGTGAATCCTTGACCCGCCGCATCGCGGTCCTGAATCGGTGCGAACATGGTGCCGAGAAATAGCATCAGCCCGTCAGGGTACTGATGATGCGGGTTAATCGTCTGGCCGACGAGGTCGGCAATATCACGGCTGATTTTTGTGAGATCGCTGAGGCCTTCCAGCTTAAATCCATCGCTGCCCGTCACTTCGATTTCTATCTGCGTCTTACGAGCGTCGTCGAGATCAAAATGCCGATCGAATAAACGAATGAAGGGGCCGATGGCGCAGGCGCCGTTGTTGTCTTTTGCGCGTCCGAGCAGCAGTGCGCTGCGCCCTTCGAAGTCGCGCAAATTCACATCGTTGCCAAGCGCCGCGCCAACGATTTGACCGCGCGGATTTACGACCATCACCAACTCGGGCTCGGGATTATTCCATTGCGATGCGGGATGGATGCCGATTTCGGCGCCGAGGCCGACGGCGGACATGGGTTGCGCTTTGGTGAAGACTTCCGCGTCGGGTCCAATGCCCACTTCGAGATAGGGTGACCAAAGGTTGCGCTTCATCAGCGATTCCTTGACTCGCATCGCTTGCGGCGAGCCGGGGGTCACGCTTGCAATGCTGGCGCCGATCTCCTCGCCTAAGCTCTTGCGTATGGTGTCGGCCAACTTGAGATCGCCCTTCGCCTGTTCCTCGATCACCCGCTCTAACATGCTGGAAACGAAAGTCACGCCGCAGGCCTTGATGGTCTGTAAATCGCAGGGCGCCAAAAAATAGGGCCGCTGCCGATCTCGCTTATCGGCGCCGCTGTTCGCCAAGACGTCGGTTAACTTGCCGATCGGCTTAGCAGGACTGGCCTTCACCGCTTCCACCACGTCGACACGGCTCAACAATTCCGCGCAGGTCGACGCAAGGCCACTAAGATCGTAAACCTGCTCGGCATCAACCCGCACTGGGCTGGGACCGCCGGGCGCGCCGGGCACATGAGCGCGGCCGATAAGCGTCGCTTGCGCCGCGTCGTTCGGCAAAATCGCTTCGGGGGAAAGATTCATCATGGCGATCGGACTAGGCGGCCGGCGCCGGCTCGCTCGCCGGAAAATCCAACTCGACTCGCGCGCCGCTGGGATCGAAGCAAAATAACTGCCACACGCCGGAATCGTTTTGTTTACGCAAGGTGTAATCGATGCCACGCGCTTTCAACGTCGCCACGGTGCGGGGTAAATCGTGAGCGCTGAAAGCCATGTGATCCAACACGCCGCCGGGCGGGTTCGGCAGCGGCCGGCCGGCAATGACGTGCAACACCGCGCGATCGCCGACATAAAGCCAGGCGCCGGGAAAACCCAAGTCTGGGCGAAAACCTTCGCTAAAACCGAGTATGCCGATGTAAAATTGTCGCGTCGCTTCGAGATCGCGGGTCAACACGGTGAAATGATTCATGTCGCTGATTGCCATAGGGGCTGCCTCCTGAACCCGATTTTACGCTCATGATGTCACCGAATGAACTGCTGCACGATTGGAACCTCACGCCGAAGCAAGCGATCGCGGTTCAAAATGAACTGCGCGGACGTGTTTGTTTGCACAACGACTTCGGGCGTGTTCGTTATGTCGCCGGTGTCGACGTTGGGTTCGAATCGAATAAGTCTATTACCCGCGCCGCGGTCGCAGTGCTGTCGATTCCCAATCTAGAGTTGGTCGAACATGCTGGCAAAATCGCGGCTCATCGGCGAATCCGATGAGCCGCCTAATGAGCGCGGCGGCTGGCAACCCTTGATGAACAAAAACGAAACGATAGGGGCCGTGCTCCGCAATAAATCTAACACCCGGCCGTTATACATTTCCATCGGACATCGAATAACGCTGGCTGCGGCGATGGAATGGGTGCTCGCTTGCACCACTCGCTATCGCTTGCCGGAAACTACGCGCCACGCCCACCGCCTTGCCTTCGGTCCGAAATGAACATAACCTCGCGCATACACGCGTGCGCCTCAATGGTGATGGCTATGGCCGGGAAGCCGCACTGGTATTGCCTGTCCGGTCAATGTACCCGCCATTGAGACGTTTGTCTTATTACTTTTGATTTATGGACGCGACTATCGATTAAGCGAATAGTTCGTGACCGACCAATGTCAAGGAGAGGCACCATGGCAAAAAGCAACATTCTGCGCTGGATGGATATTGAATTAAGCCGCCGCGAGACTAATCCGGATCATTCCTTTTACCGCCACAAAGTCCTGGCCGAGGGCGATTCGTGGTTCACCATCGGAGGTGTGCCGGTCTGGAATTTGCTGTACTCGTTGGACTTTCCGGGAACCAGCATTGTGGTCACCCTTGCCAAGCCCGGCGACACGCTGAAAAGCATGGCGGAGATTTGTAACAATTCTGAGCTGCGCTTCGCAATGGATAAACTGCACGGCTACGATTGGGACGCAATTTTGCTTAGCGCCGGCGGCAATGATCTCATCGATTATGCCAGCGGCAAGACCACGGAAGACAGCATCCTGATACCGCCCGAAACGCGTGGCGCGGTCAATAGGGCAGCGGACTATGTCGATCAAAGCAAGCTCGCGCAATTGATGGAATACATTAAAGAAGGCTATCGCCGCGTGGTGGCGTTGCGCGATGGACCGAAGAGCTCTTGTGCCGGCGCGCCCGTCATCGTTCACACCTATGACCTGGTCACGCCAACGAATTCTCCCGCGACCATTGGCCCGATCGTGATGGGTCCTTGGCTCTTTCCCGCGTTGCAACGGGCGAATATCCCCACAACCGATTGGATCGTCCTGGCGGATTATCTGCTCTCGGTGCTGCGCGACACCATCCTCGAACTGGCGGCGCCCGGCGCAAAACAACTCGCCAATTTCCACGTGGTCGATACCCAGGGAACCATAACCCGCGCAGCACTCGGTTCAGTCGGCGAGAGTAACGATTGGCTGAACGAAATCCATCCCACCAAAGACGGCTACGAAAAACTTGCGATAAAATTAAGCGCGAAACTCGGCGCGTTGCTGCCGTGATTTGAAGACTTCGAATTTGATAACCCGCGGCCCTCATTTTTGTCATAGCGAACCTAAATTCGAATTGTGCGATCCGTGTTAGTACTTGGCATCGAGACCTCCTGCGACGAGACCGGAATCGCGCTCTATCACACCGAGCGCGGCCTGCTCGGCCACGCGCTGCACACCCAAGTCGCCATGCACGCGGACTACGGCGGCGTGGTGCCAGAGTTAGCATCCCGGGATCATATCCGCCACGTGTTGCCGCTGACGGAGCGGGTGTTGCGCGGGGCGAATTGCCGGCTCGGTGATCTTAACGCGGTCGCTTACACCCAAGGTCCCGGTTTGGCGGGTGCGCTGCTGGTCGGCGCCAGCATTGGTTCGTCGCTCGCTTATTCGCTCAACATTCCCGCCATCGGCGTGCATCACCTCGAAGGTCATCTGCTTTCCCCGCTGTTGTCCGACCCAGCGCCACCTTTCCCGTTTATAGCGTTGCTTGTGTCCGGCGGTCACACGCAATTGATGCGCGTGCAGGAGATCGGCCGATACGAATTGCTCGGCGAAACTGTCGACGACGCCGCCGGCGAAGCCTTCGACAAGAGCGCGAAGCTGCTGGGCTTGGGCTATCCCGGCGGTCCGGCGCTCGCCAAACT
>JALYOK010000230.1 GCA_030856925.1 Pseudomonadota bacterium | reverse complement strand
GCGCGGCGCCTGGCGGTGCATGCCGTGAGAGCCGCACCAGGCTTGGCTCCTGGCTTGATGCCTGGCGGGGAAATCCAAGTCGCCTTCGAACTCAAGGAACGGTACGCTTATAGGTGTGGCTCATCGGTTACAGCGATAAGCCAAAATACCTTCGTTGTATTGCTTTAGAATTTACACGATCGAGAAGAACCAATGGCCAAAGGTTGGCTGAAGAAACATCTCCCCAGCTCGGAAGACATCCACTCTAACAAAGCAATGCGGATTTTTGGACGGTTGTTGGCGCGGCCTAGCCTGTGGCGTCTGAACCGCCACTCCGTGGCGAGAGGTGTCGCCATCGGATTGGTGACCGGCCTGATACCCGGTCCGTTTCAGATCCTCGCTGCCGCCGCCATCGCCATCGGCGTGCGCGCCAATCTGGCCGTAGCCGCGCTGACGACGTTTTACACCAATCCCTTCACGTTCGTGCCGCTTTATATCCTTGCGTATAACGTCGGCGCGTTAGCGACGGGCAACACCGCGCCCCCCCCACCAATCGCCGAATTCAAGTCGATTGGTGTGATGGGCATGATTCAGCAGGCGTTCTCCTGGGTTTACTCTTTGGGCGACACGTTATTGATCGGGCTCGCGATTCAATCGTCGATCTTTGCCGTGGTCGGCTATTTTTCCGTGCAGTTGGCGTGGCGATGGGCGGCCACACGCAAGTGGAACAAGCGCAAATTGCGCCAGGACGAAGTTTCTTAAGCGTTTGCGTGGGAAAACAGCCTAAAAAAATTTTCTGTCGTGGTGTTCGCAACGACCTCTAACGGCACATTCCTGATCTGACTTACGCTCGCTGCCACTTCTCTAACGTAGGCCGGCTGATTAGTTTTGCCCCGATAGGGAACCGGCGCGAGGTAAGGTGAATCGGTCTCGATCAGCATCTGATTTAGTGGAACTTGGCGTACGACTTCCCGCAGGTCCGCCGCGTTCCTGAAGGTAATGATGCCAGAAAAGGAAATATAAAAGCCAAGATCAAGGGCCGCTTTCGCGACCTCCCAGGTTTCGGTGAAGCAATGCATCACGCCACCGGGCTGACCGGCGTTTTCTTCGCGCATAATCGCCACTGTATCTTCGGACGCGGCGCGGGTGTGGATGATGAGTGGCTTACCGCATGAGCGCGCGGCTCGAATATGAGTACGAAAGCGATCCCGTTGCCAAGTAAGATCGCCCGTCAGCCGATAATAATCGAGGCCCGTTTCGCCGATTGCGATGATGCGAGGATGATCGGCGCGGCCCGTTAGGTCTTGTTCGCTGGGTTCGGTTTCATCGACGGACTGATCAGGATGAACGCCAACCGACGCAAATAGATTGCTGTGGCTTTCCGCCAGATTCAGTACTCGCGGCCAGTCGGTGAGGTTCACGCTAACGCACAATGCATGCGTTACCTGTGCGGCCCGCATATTCTCAAGAAGCTGATCGAGGTTTCCCGACAACTCTGGAAAATCGATATGGCAATGCGAATCAATAAACATTGTTAATCAATATATTAGTTAAGCAATGCGAAGTACTTTATCAGAATAAACTCCCAGAACAGTTTGGGATTTAGCGGATGATGGATCAACCGGCGCGAATTTGATAGATCACTATTAAAATTCAATAAATCAAGTATATGGATCGTTTTATTCAAGTTTGTAAGAGCTTTAAGATAATCCAGATGATAGCGGCATCGAGACGCCGTTTTGAGATATACCAGGTCATATATCCAAGTCTGCATCCAGCGCATTACCTGTGGCGCCGGGGATTTCTGCAACGATTCTGCTATGCCAATCACGTCAGCGCGCTCGGGATGGGCCAAGGCGTCGCAGAATGCTTTGCGATGGCCGTGCCAGTTCCCGTCTTCGGCGGCGCGTAAGGCTTCAAGCGGCGCTTGCCCTGCCAAGGCTAGATTGAGTTCTGGCTCGGTACATCCTTGTTCAGCCAGCCAAGCGCTTGCTTCGCTCGAGATGGGCAGTGGCATGTGCACGAGTCGACAGCGGCTGCGAACCGTGGGCAAAATCCGGCTGAGCTGACTCGTCACAAGCAGAAAACTCGTTTCGCCCGGCGGCTCTTCCAACATCTTCAACAACCCATTAGCGGCGTTTAAGTTCAGTTGCTCTGCTGGCGCGATGACGACGACGCGACGTCCATTTTGGTGAGAAGTGAGCGAAATAAACTCTGTTAATCCTCTGATTTGATTAATCGTGATTAACTCACTCGCCTTCTTGCTACTGGCGCCGGCGGATTCCGCGCCGCCCCCATCGGACACTTCCTGATCCGCCTCGGGCAACAAGTAGCGAAAATCAGGGTGCGCATTTTGCTGGAAATATCGACATGATGCACAATTCCAGCAGGCGCGATGTTCGTCATCCCGCGCGCTGCACAGCAAGCTCTGAGCGAGCGTGAGGGCAAAATCCAACTTTCCCAGGCCGGCGCTGCCATAAAGCAATATGGCGTGCGGCATTTGGGCAGCGCCAGCGCGCCAAATTTCTTGCCACATGAAAGAGTGCCATGGATAACGTGTTTTCATTCAAATAGATGAAACTATTTTTTCGATCAACGCATGAATTTCATCGACGGTTGCTGAGGAATCGATAATGCGGATGCGAGCAGGAAAGCGCTTGGCTCGATCCAGATAAGTTTGGCGAACGGCACTGAAGAAATCCTGATGCTGCTGCTCAAAACGATCCGCTACCACCCCAGCTTTGGACTGCCGGGCTTTCGCCGCCGCCGGGTTCAAATCGAACAGCAATGTCAGATCGGGCTGCAGACGCTCGTGTACCCAATTCTCCAGGTTTTGAATTTTCTGCTCGGCGACGCCGCGGCCGCCGCCTTGGTAAGCGTAGCTCGCATCGGTGAATCGATCGGAAACGACCCAATTACCGATTGCAAGGGCCGGTTCGATGACAGTCGCGATGTGCTCGCGCCGCGCAGCGAACATCAACAGCGTTTCGGTTTCCGGGTGCATGGGTTCCGCTAACACCAGAGTGCGGAGCTTTTCTCCGAGTGGCGTTCCCCCCGGCTCGCGGGTGATCAAAACCGGGTATCTCATCCTGCGCACTAAGTCCGCAACAAAATTAAGATGAGTGCTCTTGCCGGCGCCGTCAATACCTTCAAGGGTGATGAACTTTCCGCAAACCACAGCGTCAACGCTGGTACTTATTGACGGCGCGATTATGGTCCTCCAGATTAGAGGAGAACTCGTGGCTGCCATCACCCTTCGCAACGAAGTAGAGGGCGATTGACTGCGCCGGGTTGAGGGCGGCTTTGATGGCCGCAAGCCCCGGCATAGCGATCGGTGTCGGCGGCAGGCCGGCCCGAATATAGGTGTTGTAAGGGGTATCGCGCTGAAGATCGGCTTTGCGCAGGTTGCCGTTGAATTGCGTGCCCATGCCGTAAATCACGGTTGGATCCGTCTGCAGCAACATCCCCTTCTTGAGACGATTGATGAACACGGAGCCGATTAACGGCCGCTCGTCAGGTTGTCCCGTCTCTTTCTCGATGATGGACGCCATGATCAGTGCCTGGTAGGCGTCGGTGT
Source organism: Pseudomonadota bacterium (assembly GCA_030856925.1). Classification (GTDB taxonomy): domain Bacteria; phylum Pseudomonadota; class Gammaproteobacteria; order Burkholderiales; family JALYOK01; genus JALYOK01. Next base: position 3,493 of record JALYOK010000230.1, on the reverse strand, counting down.
AGGGTAAGTCTTCGGCGCGACTTTCCCAAGCGCTTGCAAGTTGATTCTGCATTGCAGAGTAAGCGCGTTGCAGCAGTTTTAGATCACTTGAGCCGGGGATTACTAAATAAGTATCGGGGAAAAACATGCCCTCGGCTTTGGATTCCGAGGCGCCGACCTCGCGCAAAATCTCGGCTTCCGATAAATCTTTGCTGTCGTGTTCGAGGTCGGGATGCTGATCCAATAGCTTGCGCATTTCAAAGAAGGTCTGGCCTTCGATGAACTGCACCGGCGCCTGCTCCGCTTGCTGACCTCGCGAGAGAAGTCTTAACAGTGCGAGCGGCGTCACCACGTGATCCAACTCATACTCGCCGGCCTTGATCTGAGTGCTCTTGCCTAACATTCGGGCTAAGGAAACGAAGGTCCAGGGTTCAGACAGCAAATTCGAATCGGTCAGTTGGCGGGCAACGGTCTTCATGGTGCTGCCGGCCTTTAAGCTGAAACGAAATGGTGACTGCGGCAACGCCAATTCTTTGTTAGCGAAATAGTAAAGCCAGCCAAACGCCGCCACCGCGAGGAAAAGGATAATCAACAATAGCGCATACAGCTTAGCAAGCATCGGGGGACCGGAACAAAGCGGACCGCAGGCGCCGGGAACTAAACGCGCTTAAAGACCAGCGTCCCGTTCGTCCCGCCAAAGCCGAATGAGTTCGACATGGCGACATCGATTTTCATCGGCCGCGCGACATTGGGCACATAGTCTAAATCGCAGGCTGGATCCTGCTCCTGCAAATTAATGGTGGGCGGTGCGATTTGATTGTCCATGCCGAGCAAGGTGAAAACCGCCTCGACCCCGCCTGCCGCGCCGAGCAAATGGCCGATGCTGGATTTGGTGGAACTCACCGCCAGTTTTTTCGCGTGCTCGCCGAAGCAACGCTTGATCGCTACAGTTTCCGCCACGTCACCCAGCGGGGTCGACGTGCCGTGGGCGTTGATATAGTCGACATCGTCATGGGCGAGGCCCGCATCTTTCAACGCATTATTCATACAACGGGCAGCGCCCTCGCCGTCTTCCCGCGGAGAGGTCATGTGGTAGGCGTCGGCGCTCATGCCGAAGCCCACCAGTTCAGCGTAAATTTTGGCGCCCCGCGCTTTGGCGTGTAGGTATTCTTCCAATACGATGACACCGGCGCCTTCACCGAGAACAAAGCCATCGCGCCCGGTGTCCCAGGGTCGACTTGCCGTCTGCGGATCGTGATTGCGCGTCGACAGTGCGCGCGCGGCACAAAATCCGCCCATCGTTAATGTGGCCACGGCCGCCTCGGAGCCGCCGGCAATCATCACGTCGGCGTCGCCATAGACGATCATGCGCGCAGATTCGCCGATACTGTGATTAGCAGTCGTGCAGGCCGATACGCTGGCAAGATTGGGCCCCTTTAATCCATACATGATTGAAAGATAGCCCGAGGTCATGTTGATGATGGAGCCGGGAACGAAGAACGGTGAAATCTTGCGCGGTCCGCCCGCTTGGAGTGCATCGTGAGTGTCCTGGATCATCGCGATACCGCCTATTCCAGAGCCGATGTTAACGCCAATGCGTTCGGCATCAATGCTTGTGAGATCCAAACCGGAGTCCTTAAGGGCCTGCGTGCCGGCGGCAATGCCGTAGTGGATGAACAAGTCCATGCGCCGCGCTTCCTTCGGCGATAGGTAGGGATCGATCAAGAAATCTTTTACCTCGCCGGCAATTTGCGAGGCATAAGGAGAAGGGTCAAAACGTGAGATTCTGCCAATGCCCGATTGGCCGGCGATCAGATTAGCCCAAGCACTAGAAACCGTATTGCCCACCGGGCAAATGATTCCCAACCCCGTAATCACTGCGCGCCGCGGAGTCAAATTTGGCTCTCTAAGATTCAATGAGGATGCCGCAGTCACGCGATTAATCAAATCAGATCAAGCCTTGACATGGGATTGAACATAATTTATCGCCTGTTGCACCGTGGTGATTTTTTCGGCTTCTTCGTCGGGAATTTCCGTCTCAAACTCTTCTTCCAAGGCCATCACCAGTTCCACCGTATCCAACGAATCTGCGCCCAAATCGTTAACGAACGATGACTCGGTTTTGATCTCAGTTTCGTTTACGCCTAATTGCTCGGCGACAATTTTCTTCACCCGCTGTTCAATGTTGTCCATATCCGGTACCTTCCCTTGTGTCGAGAAAAAAACTTCATTATTTTATCAGAACCCCTAGTCGTGTTTCCAGCTATCTCCAACGAGCTGAGCAATGTTCGCTCAGGCGCCTCGCGGTCGGCCTGGTCAAGATCAAAGATAGATCAGCTCATGTACATGCCACCGTTGACGTGCAACGTGACGCCGGTCACGTAAGCCGCGCCCGGCGAGGCCAGATAGCCTACAGCGCCGGCGATATCGTCCACCGAGCCCAGGCGGCTGAGTGGAATGCTGCCTAGCAACGCGCGATGTTGATCTGCGGTCAGCACCCGCGTCATATCGGTATCGATAAAACCAGGCGCCACACAATTAACTGTGATATTACGACTACCGACTTCTCTGGCGAGCGCCTTGGTGAAACCGATCATGCCGGCCTTGGCCGCCGCGTAGTTGGTTTGGCCGGCGTTGCCGGCGGCCCCCACCACCGATGAGATGTTGATGATCCGCCCCGTTTTCGCTTTCATCATGCCGCGTAACACCGCGCGCGACAAACGAAACACGGAGCGCAGGTTGGTGTCGAGAATATCGTCCCATTCCTCATCTCTCATTCGCATCAGCAAATTATCTCGGGTGATGCCGGCGTTGTTGACCAAAATAAGGATCGCGCCAAACTCGCTTTGCACAGCCTCCACAACAGAAACGATTTGCGCGGAATCGTTCACATTCAGAACGAATCCTTTGCCGCTGTTGCCGGCCTCGCCGAGATATTGCGTGATCGCGCCGGCGCCGGCTTCCGTGGTTGCCGTACCGACGACGGTGGCGCCAGCTTGCACCAAGTTTTTGGCTATGGCCTGGCCGATGCCGCGGCTGGCGCCGGACACCAACGCCACTTGTCCCTTTAAGCTCATTGATATCCCTGCAAAATGGACTTCATCGCCTCGATCGACGCTTGGTCGCAGATCGCCAGCGCCCGAATACGTGCATCGATGCGTTTGTTCAATCCCACCAATACTTTGCCGGGCCCGCACTCGACTACGTTCTTCATACCCGCGTCGGCGAGCGCTGTGATGGTTTCGATCCAACGCACGGGGCCGCAGAGCTGGCGCACCAATGCGTCCTTAATAGCCACCGGGTCCGAGTAGCTCTTGACATCGACGTTCTGGATGACCGGCGTTTTTGGTGCGGATATTACGACTTGTGCAATGCGTTCGCGCAATCGCTCCGCCGCAGGCCGCATTAATGAACTATGCGCCGGCACGCTCATGGGCAACATCACCGCGCGCTTGGCTCCTTTGGCCTTGGCCGCTTCGATAGTGCGTTCTACGGCGGTGCGGGTACCGGAAAT
>JALYOK010000220.1 GCA_030856925.1 Pseudomonadota bacterium | reverse complement strand
GTATAAATGACAGTGAATTAGCGTTGCCCTGAAAGGCAATACCAGTGCGGCTCTAGGACGTTGCATCGCTAAGAGCAAGTGTCCATGCGCCTTTCAGGCCGATCGTTATTGAAAAGACGTATTGGCTTAGCCACAAATGACCCTTACTCCGACGACGTATGGGACAGCTAGCTCGAGCCTGGTTTGCTCCTCCGGTCAAGAAAATCTACCTCTCGAACCACCGTTTTGGATTTGCCTTTGAAACCCAAGATCTCATTGGCGTTGATGATGGCCGTGGCAATCTCTTCGGTAGTGACCCGCTTGCTCATGGCCTGCTCGCGGATGATCTCATAGGCTTGCTCTTCCGTGATGGGGCGGGTTTGCATGAGTATCGCCTTCGCTTTGGTCAGGCGGCGAATTCCCCCCAGCCGTTGTTCGAGGCGAGCGATGTGCCTGGCTTGCGCTTTTTCCTTCGCCGCAAGTTGTCGCGCGATCACGATGGAAGTCAACAAGCCGAAGGATTTGACTGGGGAGGCGAGTACGCCATGAGCATCTACTTTGATGACCGCCTCGACCACCGTCGGGTTCTCGTAGTTGACGACAGCAATCAGCGGCGGTGTTTCTTCCGCCTTAAGCCAAGGGAAATCTTGACCGATGGCCTCGGGTCGAACGGCCAGAAACACGAGATCCACCTCATCCGGCAGTTTTTCCAGCGGTGGCCAGAATGCTTTCACCTGACAGCCGATACGCTGGAGTTGGCGGATGATCTCCTCGCCATCCTGGTCGCTGGGGTGAAATACGACGACCCGCAACGAGCGCAAGTCGCGTAGTAAGCGAGACGTTCCCGATAGGGGTTTCATAGGTTGCTTTCGCCGTTAAAAAGTCGTCGCGGTGACCCGCGCTGACCAGTCTTCCAGGGAATGCTCGACAAGGTAAGGATCCGGCTTCACAGGTTGTTTTGCTTCGTGCAGAATATCAAATTGGCCGTCTTCGCGCACGCGGCCGATGCGCGGCGTGAGGTAGGCGTGGTGGTTATCCGGATCGATTTTGACCGTGCCCTGGGGCGCAATGAATTCCATGCCCAACAACGCCGGAACCAGTTGTTGAATATTGTCGGTACCGACCGCAGACAAACCGGCGGCAAGCAAGTAAGTCTGAAAATATGCTGCCTCCCAGCACATGTTGGTGACGGTATCGTGGCCAAATCTTTGCCTTAGCTTGGTCACACAACGCCGATTCGCTTCAGTGTCGATCGATTGAAAATACGTGGCGGCGGTGATGTGTCCCTTGGCGATTCCGGCGCCTATTTGCTGCACCTCGGTTTCCGAAGTAGTGAGGCTGGCGATGGGCATGGCCGCGGGATCTAACCCCGACTCGGCGTAGGCGCGATAAAAGCACGCGGTCGCTTGGCCTACCACCGTTGAAAAGATGAAGTCCGGGCGCTTGTTTCTAATGTCCGTTAGAACCCCTTTGAAATCTTCAGCGCCGGCGTTGAGTTTCACGTAGCGTTCGCCGGCTTTTTCGCCGCCGTGCTCAAGAAGGAGGTCACTCATGATGCGATTCGACTCGTACGGGTAGATGTAGTCAGAACCCACCATGTACACCCGCGAGCCGAACTCGCGCATCATGTATTCCGCAAGCTGTACGCTGTTTTGATTCGGCGCGGCGCCCGTGTAGATCACATTGCGCGAATATTCGAAGCCTTCGTACAACGTGGGATAAAACAACAGACCGTTCCAGCGCTCCACGACAGGCAACACCGCTTTGCGTTCGCTGGACATGTAGCAGCCGAGGATAATGCGTACACCGTCGTCGACCATTAGTTTTTCGGCCAACGTTTTGTAGGTGCTCGGCGAAGAACCGGGATCATAGTAGACAGGCTGCAATTCCTGACCGTCTATGCCTCCGGCGCCATTAATCTCTTCGATCGCCAATAGCGTCCCTTGAAGCTGAGACGACTCTATGTCGGAGGTGACGCCGGTTTTTGAGAAAAGAATCCCCACTCTCAGAGGAGCATTGGGTTTAGTCATTCATAATCTACCAGTCGAATACGCAGCGCGTAATCAGCTCGGAACGGATGGCGAAGCACTTTCGGGGGATCAAAGTATACCCTGCGGTGCGATTGTTTGGGTAAACCTGTCTTTGGATTGGGGGCCGCACGTTGTTCTTCAATGGAAGAAATCACCTCATTGTCCAAACCGTTAAAATCGGTGCGGCCAAGGCGAATGAGCACTAGGATAGTGCACGCAAATACCGCTTGACTTGGGAGATTCTCTCGCGGTAACTTATGCGAAGATGGATCGTCTATCGAGATTATGATCGTTCTTGGTCGCCAACGATGTCGACCGAAGGACACGGCACAGGAGCCCGCTGGCAACTTATGTTGTTAGTGGGCTTTTTTATTTGCTTGCGTCGATTGGCATGACTCATGCTTCGGGGAAATAGACGGTTGGTCAACGGGTCGTATTTTCGAATTTTTTCGGAGGCTAGACTGCCCTTGTGTAGTGCGTCGTATTCTACGGGACAAATAAAAATGATGGACTTTTTCGTCTGGCGAAGCGCGAGGAGATCTTATAGCGGACTCTATGCAATGAGGCCAGTCGTACAGCGGCTCATTTTTATGCCCCGTTAATTGCGAGGCGTTACCTTAGGGTTGGTCACCGCTTCATTTAACCAAGAACAGAGGAGCTTAGACATGAGTTTTGCCAATAGGCGTGATTTCATCAAAGCTGGGACTGCGATAGGCGCGGCAGCAGCGGTAGGACCTTGGATCGGCAAGGAAGCGTTCGCTCAAGATGTCGTGAAAGTCGGCATTTTGCATTCGTTAACGGGGACTATTGCCATTGCCGAGAAGTCTGTGGTCGACGCAGAACAATTGGCTATCGAGGAAATCAACGCCGCGGGCGGCGTGATGGGTCGCAAGATTCAAGCGGTGGTGGAAGACGGCGCGAGTGACTGGCCGACTTTCGCCGAGAAAGCGCGCAAGCTGATCGATAGGGACAAGGTTGCAGCCGTGTTCGGGTGTTACACATCCGCTTCGCGTAAAGCAGTTTTGCCGGTATTCGAGAAGCTCAAGGGTCTTCTGTATTACCCGACTTATTACGAAGGTCTCGAGGTCTCCCCGAATATCATGTACACCGCGCAGGAAGCGACACAGTCGGTCATCGCTGCAATGGAATGGCTGTACAAAAACAAGGGCAAGACCTTCTACATGATAGGCTCGGATTATATTTGGCCGCGCACGACCATCAAGATCGCCAAGGCAACGCTTGCGCGACTTGGCGGCAAGCTGGTCGGCGAGGATTACTATCCCCTTGGTCACATCGAGTTCTCCTCCGCGATCAACAAGATCAAAGGTTCCAAGCCTGAAGTCATTTTGAATTGCACCGTGGGCGGTAGCAACGTTGCATTCTTCAAGCAGTTGAATGCGGCGGGCATCAAGGGCGCCACCCAGCCGATTCTGTCGTTGGCGGTTTCCGAGGAGGAGGTATCCGGCATCGGCGCGGAAAATGCCGAGGGCACGTTGACCTGTATGGGTTATTTCCAAAGCCTGAAGAATCCGATGAACGAGAAATTTGTCAAAGCGTTCAAAGCGAAGTACGGCGCCGATCGTCCGACCGGCGATACAC
>JALYOK010000211.1 GCA_030856925.1 Pseudomonadota bacterium | reverse complement strand
CGCGAACAAAAAATATCGACGCCGCATATAAATGATATGTAAGGAGAAATTTTTTGTAAGTAACAGCGCTTCCCTTAAGTTTGCCTTAAGTACCGTGCTTTAACCTTCCTGCAAGGCCAATAAAATCCTACAAGAAGAATCTAGATGGCAAGAAAACATTTCAACGGTTACATCTATGCTTTTCGCTCGGAGACACCGTCGCTTTGCTCCGCCTCGTCTACACTCAATGAATCAATCCTTTTAGCCTAATTGCCATGCGCGTATTGCTGGTCGAAGACGACACGATGATAGGAGAAAGCGTCCGTATCGGGTTAAGGCACGACGGCTTCGCCGTGGATTGGGTGCAGGATGGCAAGGCCGCCGAGTTTGCCCTGAAAAGCGAATCCTACGCGCTTTTGCTTCTGGACTTGGGCGTGCCCAAAAAGAACGGCCTGGACGTGCTGCGCGACTTGCGCGCGGGCCATAACCCTATTTCCGTGTTGGTGCTCACGGCGCGGGATGCGATAGCCGATCGGGTTATCGGCCTGGACTGCGGCGCCGACGATTACTTGGCTAAGCCTTTCGATCTTGATGAGCTGACGGCGCGGATCCGCGCGCTTATCCGGCGCCAAAGCGGCCGCAGCGAAACCGTCATGCGCTTCGCCGAACTGACGCTCAATCCGACCACGCATCAAGCCCGCATCGGCGACAAAGACATTCCCCTCTCGGCAAAGGAATTCGCGTTGCTCGAGGCGCTCATCGATCGTGCCGGCGCGATATTGTCCCGCGCCCAGTTGGAGCAGCGGCTATATGGCTGGAACGAAGAAGTCGACAGCAATGCGGTAGAAGTCCACATTTACAACCTCAGGAAGAAGCTCGGCCGCGATTTGATCCGCAACGTTCGCGGCATCGGCTATATGTTGGCGAAGTCCTGATGTCGATACGCCAGCGGCTCCTGCTGTGGCTGTTGTCCGCTGTGTCTCTTGCGATCGCCGTTGCGGGCGTGAGCGTGTACCACCGGGCACGAGTGGAAGCAAACCAGTTGTTCGATTATCAGTTGAAGCAAATCGCGCTGACCGTCCAAGACCAGGTTTCCGATGAATCGAATGTCATGGGTTCACTGGAAGAAGAGATAGATTACGACTTCGTGATCCAAGTTTGGACCGAAGCCGGAGTGAAGCGATATTTTTCTCATCCCCATAAAGCGCTGCCGCCCCGCACCGATCCAGGTTACCAGACCGTAAGAACCGATGAGGGTGAGTGGCAGGTATTCAGCATGGCGAGCGGTGGGTTGCTTATTTAAACCGCGCAACCATTGGACCTCCGTGCACAGCTCGCAACGTCTTTAGCGTTGCGGACCATGATGCCCGCGCTATGGTTATTGATGGGCTTGGCGGTGCTCATTTGGTTCATCGTCGGTCGCGGTCTGCGGCCGCTGGAACAGCTTGCGTTGGCGGTGCGCGAACGGAATCCCGAGCTGCTCCACCCAATTCCCGAGGCGCATTTGCCGGCGGAACTCAAGCCGTTGGCGATGGCCTTGAACGACTTATTGCAGCGCCTCGATCGAGCAATGAAGACCCAGCGTGACTTCGTCGCCGACGCCGCCCACGAACTGCGTACTCCCCTTACGGCTTTGCAATTGCAAGCGCAGTTGGCGGAACGGGCGGGCACGGACGCGGAACGCACGCTTGGATTCTCATACTTAAGAGAAGGACTGAAGCGGGCGACCCAATTAGTGCAACAGCTATTGATGCTTGCGCGGCAGGAGGCCGGGGTAACGCACACGTTGCTCGCTCGCATCGATCTCTCATCGCTCGTCACCAACGTGATCTCGGAGCATGCGCCACTCGCCCAGGCCAAGGGCATCGAGTTGCGAGTGAACGCCGAAGGAGCCTATGACGTTCGCGGCGATGCGAACGCCTTACGCATCATGATCAGCAATGTGATCGACAATGCCGTTCAATACACGCCGCAGATGGGTGCGATCGATGTGGTGCTATCGCGAAAAGACGGTCGCTCAACCCTCGATATCAGCGATACCGGGCCCGGCATACCCGGAGAAGAACGCCTCCGAGTGTTCGACCGCTTTTATCGCCGCGAGGGTAGTGCAGGTTCCGGCAGCGGCTTGGGATTGGCCATCGTCAAGCGCATCGCCGACACCCACGGGGTGGAAACGCTGTTGAGCGATCGGCTGTCCGGCGCGGGTTTGCGGATACGATTTACTTTCCCCCGCATCGCTTCTTAGTTTTTCCGTCGATCGGCCGGTAACGCGCATCAGGCCTTGCCCTCATCCCCAACTCTTCCCCCGCTGGGAGCGAGAACGGTGAGGGAGCAACGTTTCCGAATCCGCGGCTGTGTCGAAAACTAAGTTTCACTCAATAAGATCACCCGAAAATCATTCACATTGGTCAACGTCGCGCCGGTGACGATCTGATCGCCCAACGCTTCGAAGAAACCATGGCCGTCGTTGTTGTTCAGATAGTGTTTGGCGTCGATCCCGTTTGCTTGCGCGCGGGCGAGCGTGTCGGGCGTGAGTAACGCGCCGGCGTTGTCTGCTGCGCCGTCGATGCCGTCGGTGTCGGCGGCGATCGCATGGACATTGGCCATGCCGTCAAGTTCGATAGCGAGCGAAAGAAGGAACTCGACGTTGCGTCCGCCGCGGCCTTTGCCACGCACTGTGACCGTGGTTTCACCGCCGGAAATGAGGGCCACGCCACGGGCCGCTCCCAGCTTGCCGGTTGGCGATGCATGCTTGGAGAGCCAGTCTCCGTGCGCCTTTGGCCCGAGGCCACCTAGCCAGGGCGAAGGGTGTTGCGATACTTCTTTTGCCAGGGCGCCGTAAACCTTCGCCACTTCGCGCGCTTCGCCAGTGACATGGTCGCCAAGAATGACCGGCGCGTAGCCCTGCGACGCGAAAAATTTCGCTGCTGCTTCGAGCGATTGATGGGCCGTGGCGATCATGCGATTGTCGACATGGTTAAAGACGGGATCACCGGGCTTCAGAGTTTCTTCACGCTCGCCGCGCTTGCCGGCCTGCAGAATGTCGAGCACGGCTATGGGTTCGCGGAGGTCGTAGCGAGCGAGCAGCGCCACGGCATCGGCATAAGTTGTCGGGTCCGGCGCAGTCGGGCCTGAGGCAATGTGAGTCGGATCGTCGCCGGTGACATCGGAAATAATTAGCGCGGCAACCTCGGCGCCACGCTCGACGGCGGCCTGTGCGAGGCGCCCGCCTTGCACGCGCGAGAGGTGTTTGCGCACCGTGTTGATTTCCTGAATCGTCGCGCCGCACATCAACAATGATTTCGTGATCGCCTTCAAATCCGCCATGGACAAACCATCGACCGGTTGCGCCAACAAACTCGATCCCCCGCCTGAAACCAGCGCCAACAGCCGATCTCCCGGCTGTAACGCCTGAGTTTGCGCGAGGATTTCCTGCGCGGCTCGTTCGCCCGCTTGGTCGGGAACCGGGTGGCCCGCTTCGATCACGCGTATCTTTCTGGTCGCCAAACCATGGCCGTAGCGCGTGATCACCACACCTTCAAGC
>JALYOK010000381.1 GCA_030856925.1 Pseudomonadota bacterium | reverse complement strand
GGATAAACACCTCGGCGAATACATCCAAAAACAAACTGGCGCCGACATGCTGCTGTGGCAAGGCTCGTGCGTCGTACACAACGAATTCAAAGCCACACAATTGTCAGAGATGAAGGCGCAGCATCCCGACGCAAAAGTGTTGGTGCATCCGGAATCACCCGCCAACGTGATCCGCCTAGCCGATACCGTAGGTTCCACAACGGGCATCATCCAGGCGGCGCAACGCTCCAGCGCCAAGGAATTCATCGTCGCCACCGACAACGGCATCCTGCACAAAATGAAAAAACTGATGCCGGAGAAACACTTCATCGAAGCACCCACCGCCGGCTACGCCGCCACCTGCCAAAGCTGCGGCCACTGCCCTTGGATGGCGATGAACGGCCTGAACAATCTCGCCGCGGTGTTGGAAACCGGTAAAAACGAAATTCAGATCGACCCGGAAATCAGCCGCAAGGCAAAGCTTTGCATTACGCGGATGTTGGATTTTGCGCAGGCGGAAAAGGCGAGGACGGAAGGGAACGCTTAAATCTTGCCGGAGGATCAGTTACTCGTTGTAGATCTTACTATCGAGATAATTCCGGCGCAAATGTCGTAGCCCCACCAGCATGACTGCGCTCACCGGCAATGCGAGCAACACACCGAAGAATCCGAATATCTGGCCAAATGCAAGCAGGGCGAAAATCACCGCTACCGGATGCAGGCCGATGCGATCGCCGACCAACCAGGGCGTGACCACCATGCTTTCGAGTAATTGGCCAACGAAAAATACAACCCACACCCAGACCGCGTCGGGAAGGCTTTGAAATTGCATTAGCGCCGCTAAGCTCGCGAACAGCAAGCCGGCCATCATACCGACATAGGGAACGAACACCAGCATGCCAGTGATGATGCCGATGGGCAACGCGAATTCGAGGCCCGCGAGCCATAGGCCGACGACGTAATACACGCTCATGAGCAACATGATTGAAACTTGGCCGCGCAGGAACTCCGCGAGCACGGCGTCGATTTCGCGGGCGATGGCGGTCACGCGCTCGTGCCAGCGGCGCGGAATGAGATGATCGATTTTTGCAACCAGGTTGTCCCAATCGCGCAGCAGATAAAACAGCACCACCGGCACCAGGATCATATTCACGAAGAATCCCACCAGCGCCAGGCCACCGATCTTGAGCGAGGCAAAAACTTTGCCGGCGAGACCATCGGCGCCTTGCACGTATTCGGTGATGTTCTGTTTTAATCCCTGAAAATCCAGTTCCAGCGTAAGGCCCAACTTGGCGTTGAGCCACGGGATAAGTTTCTCGTTCAGAGCCGTAACATAGCCGGGCAGACGCTGGCTTAGCAGCGTCACCTCTTTCTGAAACAGTGGCACCATGATCAGCATCAACAATATGAACAGGCCCACTAACAGCAGCAACACCAGCACCGTCGCCACCGTCCGCGGCACTCGCCGCCGCTGCAGACGATCCACCAGGGGATCGCAGATATACGCCAAGATCGCTGCGAACATAAACGGCGCGAGGATCGGACCGAGCAGGTAAAACAGCAAGGCAACCACGAGCGCTGCGCCGGCGAGAAAGTACCACCGCGAGTTATCGGAACCGGGGAGAATCATCTGGGGTAAAATTTCAACACTCTATCCCGAAGGAAGCGAGAACTCAACTTGAGCAAGCCGGCGCCCCCAACCCCCTCCCTTTCCTACCGTGATGCCGGCGTTGATATCGACGCCGGCGATGCGTTAGTGGAAGCGATCAAACCCTTTGCCAAGCGCACGATGCGTCCCGAAGTGTTGACGGGCATCGGCGGCTTCGGCGCGCTGGTTGAAATTTCGAAGAAATACACCAATCCAGTGCTCGTCGCCGGCACCGATGGCGTCGGCACCAAGCTCAAACTTGCGTTCGAATGGAACAGGCACGACACGATCGGCATCGACCTGGTTGCCATGAGCGTGAACGATATTCTCGTGCAAGGTGCGGAACCGCTATTTTTTCTCGATTATTATGCTTGCGGCAAACTCGATGTAGCGACCGCGACGCAAGTCATTAAGGGTATCGCGACCGGTTGCGAGCAATCAGGCTGCGCGCTGATCGGCGGCGAAACGGCGGAGATGCCGGGCATGTATCCGATCGGCGAGTATGACCTCGCAGGCTTCGCTGTCGGCGTCGTCGAAAAAGAAAATATCATCGACGGTAAATCCATCGCGCCTGGCGACGTGGTATTAGGCCTAGGATCGAGCGGCGCTCATTCGAACGGTTATTCGTTGATCCGAAAAATCATTGATCGAGCTAAACC
>JALYOK010000190.1 GCA_030856925.1 Pseudomonadota bacterium | reverse complement strand
GTCCTACGCCGCGCCAGAGCAACCCTTGCACAGCGGCCAAATGGCCATCCGCCAATCCGTCTCGCACCTTTTCACGATAGGCATCCGCCTGTGGTGTTCCTAACTGGCTATGAACTCTCAACAACGTGGCGCCGGTACGCCGGGAGCCTTCCCTAAGTTCGCGGGCAAGTGCGAGCGTCTCTAATTCCGCATCACACGCCGCCACTCGATCAAGATCATGTGCCGCTTCATAGGTTCGGGCTAAGGCAATGCGGTCGCACGTCGCCCAGCGATGGATGAGTTGACCGCAGATGAACAACTCGATATCGGCCGAGCCGGATAACAATCCGTCGGCATGGAGTGTTTCCAGGCCCCAGGAAAATGCAATTCCACCACTCGGAAAAAAACTGTCGCCATGTTGTAGGACAGTCAACAGCGATCGGGAATTATGCATCGATGCGCCAGGCCCTGCCGTCGGAAAGAAGATGATGCAATCGATCCAAGTAGTTTTGTTCGGGCCCCTCAATAACGATCCTCAGGGCGTCGTCCTCGAACTTAACCTTCCAATGCAAATTGCCGGCGAAGTAGCCGACCTCCAAGGCGGCAGACGTATCCCTGGCTTTCAGCACCAGCCATCGCTCGGCCTCCACGCGAACGACGATAGCGCGACCCGATTCCAGGAGTAAAACGGCGCCGTTCGCAAGCTGTTCCGAGCGCGGCAGCGCGATGGCGACGTCTTCGCCACGGTCGGTGATCACACGCAGGTGATGTCTTAAGGTATCTTGTTTATTGAGCGTGATGTAATGGACCGCGCCATCGTGCTCCACAACATGAAGCTGACGCGCCATGTCGTGATCGGTCGCATAGCCTAGGATATGCGTCAGGGTTTGCATACGTCCCGATTAGAGAAACCGGACAAAAGGTCTGCGTCATTATTCACGGTGTCATCAGCGTAACGTACGAACTCCGCCGACATCATTACATCGATGCCAGAAAAAATCCCACCATCAACTCGACGGTGGGGGTTGTAATCTTACTGGTTAACGATGTGCGACTTCTTTCTCGTTCGGAATGCCGGGGATGGGTGCTTCCGAAGTACCAACCGTCTTGCGGGTGATGGCTTCCACTTGCTCGCGGGCGCCTTCCGGATCGGTGATCCACTTCTTGTAGAAGTCGAACGGGCAAGCTGCAACGCCCTTGTCGCCCTCGCGGGAGTTGATCTTGCCGGTGTAACCGCGGTGCAGCAGCTTGAACAGGTGATTCTCGGATTGCATGTTCTTGCGCGCATCGCGGATCAGGAACTTGGACAGCGCGGCGTATTGCACACCCATGTCTTCCTCACCGCATTCGCCCAAGGTGCGACCATCGAAGCCGATAATGGCGGAATGGCCGAAGTAGGAATACACGCCGTCGAAGCCGGCGGCGTTCGCCACCGCGACGTAGGTGTTATTCGCCCAGGCCATGGCTTTAGCCATCACGATCTGTTGCTCTTTAGCGGGATACATGTAGCCTTGGCAGCGGATGATCAATTCGGCGCCGCGCATGGCGCAGTCGCGCCAAATTTCCGGATAGTTACCGTCGTCACAAATGATCAAACTGATTTTGAGGCCTTTGGGGCCATCCGACACATAAGTGCAATTGCCCGGATACCATCCTTCGATCGGAACCCAAGGCATGATCTTGCGATATTTCTGCACTACTTCACCTTGATTGTTCATCAGGATGAGGGTGTTGTAAGGCGCCTTGTTGGGATGCTCTTCATGGCGTTCGCCTGTAAGAGAAAACACGCCCCACACATTGGCTTTGCGGCACGCGGCGGCAAAGATTTCCGTTTCCTCGCCTGGGATAGACGACGCGGTATCGTACATTTCCTTGCTGTCGTACATGATGCCGTGGGTGGAATACTCGGGGAAAATGACTAAGTCCATGCCCGGCAGGCCAAGCTTCATGCCCGTCAGCATGTCGGCGATCTTACGGCAATTGTCCATCACTTCTTTCTTAGTGTGCAGACGCGGCATCTTGTAGTTGACTACGGCAACGCCGACGCAGTCATTACTGCTAGAAATATCTCCATGTAACATCTTTGGTTCTCCTCAAAAAAATGCAGGTTGCCCCGCGTCAACAAATTTATACCGTAAGGTACGAGTGAATTTTTTGTGTATCGACCGACTCTTTCGGTCCTTGGTAAACAAACTCGCCTTTCTCGATGATGAGAAATCGATCGGCGATTTCCATGGTGAAACTTAAGACTTGCTCGGATACGACGATCGAGAATCCGCGCGCTTGCTTGAGTTTATTTAGCGCCTTGGCGATATCCTTGATGATGGAAGGCTGCAAACCTTCTGTCGGCTCGTCCAACAATAGCACCTTGGGGTTGGTCACCAGTGCCCGTGCGATGGCCAGTTGCTGCTGTTGACCGCCGGATAGATTGCCGCCTTTGCGGTCGTTCATTTCCTTCAACACGGGAAATGTGCTGTAGAGGTATTCGGGTACATCGGCATCAGGTGTAGCTTCCATACCGGTACGGATATTTTCCTCCACGGTGAGGTACGGAAACACCATCCTGCCCTGGGGAACGTAGGCCATGCCGTGCACGACCCTCTCGTAACTCTTGGTTTTGGAAAGTTCCACGCCGTTAAGGATGACGCTGCCGCTTTTGACCGGAATAATTCCGATCAAGGACTTGAAAAGCGTGGTCTTGCCCATGCCATTGCGACCCATGATCGCAACGGTTTCCCCCTCGTTGACATCGAAACTGATGTCTCGAATCACATGGCTCTCGCCGTAATTAACGTTGAGATGAGTAACTTTTAGCATGGCCTAAAGCCCGAGGTAGGTCTCGATCACTTTAGGATCGTTTTGCACTTGATCCATACTACCCTCGCTTAGCACCTTGCCCTGGTGCAAAACCGTCACGCGGTGGGCGATCTTGCGCACAAATTCCATATCGTGTTCGATGAGAATGATCGAGCGGCCCTTAGAAATTCGGTTTAACAATTCCGCCGTGAGGTCCCGTTCGCGCGCACTCATCCCGGCAACCGGTTCATCCAACAACAGCAGTTCCGGCTCCTGCATGAGGAGCATGCCGATTTCAAGCCATTGCTTCTGACCGTGGCTCAGGGTACCCGCCTTGGTATCTAGTTCGTCCTTCAAATACATGTCTTGCGCGACTTGATTGACGCGCTGCTTGATTTCATCGGTGACCTTGAAGAACAGCGAACCGAAAATGCCGCGCTTCTTGGGATACGATAGCTCTAGGTTTTCCCACACGGTCAAGTCTTCGTAGACCGAAGGCGTTTGGAATTTTCGGCCGATACCGGCGCGGGTTATCTTGTACTCGGTCGCTTTGGTAAGTTCTTCGCCCTTAAATTTTATGCTCCCGCCCGATGGCTTGGTCTTGCCGCAGATCATGTCGAGCAATGTCGTCTTACCGGCGCCGTTCGGCCCGATGACACAGCGAAGTTCGTCTTTCTCAACGAACAAATTCAAATTATCGACAGCCTTGAACCCGTCGAAGGAAACGGTGAGATCCGATACTGAAAGGATTTCAGTCGTCAATGCGTTTCCGATTCGAGATTTTTGCCGACCGGGGCAGTGAGGTTTTCCGTCTCCTTTTTCCCACTCCGTAACTTGTCTATCAGGCTGGCCAAACCACCGGGCAGGAACATCACGACGATGATGAACAGCGCGCCAATAAAATACAGCCAGTATTCGACAAAATTCTCCGAGAAAAAGGTCTTGGCGTAGCTCACCACCAACGTGCCGTAGACCGCGCCGATCAACGATAGGCGGCCACCTACAGCGGCGTAAATCACCATCTCGATGGAAGGTACGATGCCGACCAGCGAAGGAGAAGCCAGGCCTACTTGAATGGTAAACATCGCGCCGCCGACGGAGGACATTACCGCGGCCACCGCGAAGATAAACGCTTTAAACATGGCCGGGTCATAGCCGGAGAAACGCACCCGGTCTTCACGGTCGCGGATGGCCACCAGGACCTTGCCGAGGCGACTCTTCAAGATGAAACGGCCCACAATCAGAGCCAGGAGCAACAGCGCTGCCGTCACGTAATACATGACCACTTTGGCTTTGTCTTGATCGATATCGACCCCTAAAAAGGTCTTGAAATCCGTGATGCCGTTGATGCCGCCGGTATAGCCTTGCTGACCGATAATAACGATCGCGATAATCCCGGACAAAGCCAGTGTGATGATCGAAAAATAGACGGGACCGACGCGCTTGCGAAAATTGGCGTATGCCAAAGCAAATGCGAGCATCGCCGGAAGAATGACGATCGCCGGCAGGGTGAACCCGATATGATGAAACGGTTCCCACCACCAGGGAAGTTTTTCCACGCTGTTCCAAGACATAAAGTCAGGTAAGCCCGCCTGGCCGAAGAAGGCCGATAGAGCAGTGCTGGAGGACGAATCGGCATTGGCGGCCGCCTCAAGTTTAAGGAACATCGCCATCATGTAGCTGCCGAGGCCGAAGAAGGCGCCTTGGCCTAAACTCAATATGCCGCCGTAACCCCAGATTAAAACGATGCCAACGGCACAGAAGGCAAAACACAGATACTTTGCCGCCAAGCCGAGTCTGAATATGTCCAACGAAAACGGAATCACTGCCAACAGCAGCACGCCCAGCAGGATTAAGGCATACCGATCGATGAACTTCCACAGCGCCGTCGGTTTAGTGCGAGAGGCTGAGCCAGCCATTAGCGCCTTACCTTAGTCGAAAACAGGCCGTTCGGACGGAAATAGATAACCACGATCACCAGCAACAAAATACTCGCACGCGCCATCGATCCGCTCATGAAGTATTCAAACCAGGATTGCATTTGTCCTATGATGAATGCCGAAGCGATGGTTCCGAGCAGGCTCTCGACACCACCAAACACCACCACAATAAATGTATCGACGATATAGGCTTGACCGGTGACGGGACCCGTGGACGCCAGCATGGTGAATGAGCTGCCGGCAATCCCCGCCAAGCCACAGCCCAAGGCAAAGGTAAACGCATCGACCCGTTCTGTGTTGATACCGACAGCGCCGCTGATAAGGCGATTCTGGGTTACCGCGCGTATTCGCAAGCCCCAGCGGGTTCTGAATAGCAGCAGATAGACCAGCACGGACGTCAGGACGGCGAGCCCGATGATGAATATGCGGCTTAAAGGAAATGACAGGGTATCCGTCATCTGCCATGCGCCTTGCAACCACGACACTGTGGGCACTTCGACTTCTTTTGGGCTGATAAACTGACGGTAAAGCTGCTGCAAGATCAAACTCACGCCCCACGTCGCGAGCATGGTGTCAAGCGGACGCTGGTACAAGAAGCGTATGAGCCCGCGCTCCAGCAAATAGCCAAACGCGAAGGTCACGAAAAAAGCCAGGACAATGCCGACCAGAAAGTACACGCCCATCGCATCGGGAAAGTAAGTTTCAAACAGCAACGCGGCGCCATAGGTCGTATAGGCGCCCATAGCCATCAACTCGCCATGGGCCATGTTGATCACGCCCATCAGCCCGAAAACAATTGCCAACCCCAACGCCATCAACATCAGAACGGTGAATACGCTTAAGCCGGTGAAGGCCTGCATCATAAGCATATCGAAGTTCATGAATTCATCTTTCTTGTTTTACTGACGGCCTTAAATTTCAACTTCGGGAATCTTACTTTGTCGCGAAGTGTAAAAGCGTAAACCGCCGCCGGCGGCTTACGCTTGAATCGACTTACGATCGATCGATTACAACTTCGGGAAGGGGTTGGGCTCAATCAAAGCAGACTCGTAAATCATGTCTACCTGACCGTCTTTCCGGAAGGTTCCTATGCGGGCGTGTTTCCAGAGGTGATGATTGTTCTTATGGAATTTGATCTTGCCTTCCGGGCCAGCGAACTCCAAATCAGAAGATGCCGCGACCACTTTCGGGACGTCGAAACTCTTCGCTTTCTCGGCAGCAAGCTTCCACAGATAGACGGACGTATAGCCACAGGAAAG
>JALYOK010000169.1 GCA_030856925.1 Pseudomonadota bacterium | reverse complement strand
CGCCATCACTGTGGTGTTGGGTAAACAACGCAGATACGTGAAATCGAAGCTGCCCGCGTGCGTCGGGCCATCGGCGCCGACCAGGCCGGCGCGATCGATGGCGAACATCACCGGTAGATTTTGCAGCACTACATCGTGGATCACCTGATCGTAGGCGCGTTGCAAGAAGGTAGAATAAATCGCGACCACCGGCTTCATGCGTTCACAGGCCAAGCCCGCGGCGAAGGTGACCGCATGCTGCTCGGCGATACCGACGTCGAAATAACGCTCCGGAAACTGTTCCGAAAACTTGACCATACCCGAACCTTCACGCATGGCTGGCGTGATGCCAATCAGTCGCCGGTCGAGCTTGGCCATATCGCACAGCCAGTCGCCGAATATTTGCGAATAGGTCGGCTTGGCGGGCGGTTTCGACACGATACCAATCGCCGGATCGAACTTACCCGGTCCGTGATAAAGGATCGGGTCTTCCTCTGCCGGAGCATAACCCTTACCTTTTTTCGTGACCACATGCAAAAACTGCGGGCCGCGCAGTTTCTTGATGTTGGCGAGAGTCGCGACCAGGGCGTCGGTATCGTGGCCGTCGATGGGGCCGATATAGTTGAAGCCGAATTCCTCGAACAAAGTGCCGGGAGTGACCATGCCCTTCATGTGCTCTTCCCAGCGCCTGGCGAATTCATGCAAAGTGGGTGTGCCGCGCAACATGCGGTCGCCGGTATCGCGAACGGTCGAATAAAATCGTCCCGACATCAGTCGCGCCAGATAATTACGCAGCGCGCCGACGGGGTGAGAAATCGACATGTTGTTGTCGTTCAAAATCACCAACAGGTCGGCGCCCAAAGCGCCGGCGTTATTCAGCGCCTCGAAAGCCATGCCCGCGGTCATCGCGCCGTCGCCGATCACCGCGATGGCATGGCGCTGTTCGCCTTTCTGTTTGGCGGCGACGGCCATACCGAGCGCCGCGCTGATGCTGGTGCTCGAATGGGCGGTGCCGAAAGTATCATAGGGACTTTCGAGGCGGCGTGGAAAGCCGGCGATGCCTCCTTGCATGCGAAGTTTCGCCATGCCGGCGCGGCGACCGGTGAGGATCTTATGGGCGTAAGTTTGGTGCCCCACGTCCCAGACGATGCGGTCGTGGGGCGTGTCGAATACGTAGTGCAGCGCGAGGGTGAGCTCAACTGTGCCGAGATTAGACGATAGATGACCGCCGGTCTTGGCGACAGATTCGAGAATAAAGAGGCGCAACTCATCGGCGAGCGGGCGCAACTGTTTGCGGTCGAGTTGGCGCAGGTCGGCAGGCTCGCGAATCGCGTTTAACAGGACAAATTGACTCAAGTTTAAAATTTTCTCTCGACGATGTAGCGTCCGATCTCACCCAAGCGACGGGCGCCGTCCCCCAACTCCGATATAGCCGTTTCCGCTTTGTCTTTGAGCTCATGCGCGAAGGCGCGCGCGCCCAGAATACCCATATACCGACATAGGTCGGTTTGTTGTTTTTCGCGTCCTTGCCCGCGGTTTTGCCTAAGGTGGCGGTATTTCCTTCCGCATCGATTACATCGTCGATCACCTGGAACGCGAGGCCGATCCATTTGGCGTAATTATCGAGCGCCTTCATTTGGTCGTCCCGCAACTCACGCCCCGCCAACGCGCCCAACTGCACGGCCGCCCGAATCAACGCCCCAGTCTTGTGGATATGCATCAACTCCAATTCCGTCAGCGATAAGTCCTTATCCACGCTGGCGAGATCGATCGCCTGTCCGCCGGCCATGCCGCGCGACCCCGATGCTTGCGCGAGAACCTCCACCATCCGCAGTTGACGCGACGGATGATCCGCCAACGCCGAACCGGCCAGCAACTGAAACGCCAGGCTTTGCAAACTATCCCCCACCAGGAGCGCCGTCGCTTCGTTATATTCCACGTGACAGGCGGGTTTACCGCGCCGGAGCATATCATCGTCCATGCAGGGCAGATCGTCGTGGACCAGGGAATACGTATGGATCAACTCAACGGCGGTGGCGGCGATTTCAAGCCGTTCCGGCAGCGCGACGCTCACTTCGCCGGCCGCAAACAACAATAGCGGCCGCACCCGTTTTCCGCCACCCAACGCGCTATAGCGCATGGCTTCGTGAAGCGGCTGCGGGGCGAGCTTAGGGTCCGGCAAGATGCAGGCGAGGCAGGAGTCGATGCGTGCCTGAATCCCGCGCATCCACTGGTGGAAATCAGCTTCTATCTTGATTTTCCGCGAAGGGCTTGAGTTCGCCCGCTTCGAGTATTCGAACCCGTTCCTGGGCATCGGCGAGTTGGGCTTGGCAATATTTGAGCAACTCCGCGCCGCGTTGATACGAAGTCAGAGATTGTTCTAACGACAGATCCCCGGACTCCATAGTTGCCACGAGGGCTTCCAACTCCGTCACCGCCGCTTCAAAGGTGGCGGGTATTTCAGGCTTTTGCAAATTTGTCATGAGGCTATTTTACACCCCGGCACCGGCCAAGTTTGGGGCGAGCCAATAGGATTCCAAGCAAAATTGAAATAATTGCTAAGGGGCGCCGAAAATCAGTCAAATCCCGTTGCGCGAGGGGTGCGTTTGGGGTACAGTCCCCCCCTTCTTTTATTGCCGCGCGTAAGCGCGAGGTGGAACGGGTCGACAAGGGTTCTTGTCTTTTTTCTAGATTCTTTTTGGGGGTCTATAAAACGCGGTATGTCCAATCTAGCAACGCTTTCACAACTCACGACCACATCCCCGCAACTTCCTGTTGCGTGGTACTTCGATCCTAAAATCCATGAACTCGAGCAGAAATGTTTGTTCAGCCGCGGGCCGAATTATGTCGGTCACGAACTCATGGCGCCCAATCGAGGCGATTATTATCCGCTGCGATTGCTGGATTACTCGAAAATGCTGGTTCGCAACGACAGCGGTGTCGAGTTGATCGGCAACATCTGCCGCCATCGTCAATCGATCATATACCGAGAAAAAGGCAACGGCCAAAATATCGTCTGTCCGTTACATCGCTGGACCTATGACCTTGAAGGTAAGCTACTGGGCGCGCCCCATTTTCCGCGCAACCCGTGCAAAAACTTGCCGAAGGCGGCGCTGCAGAATTGGCGTGGCATGCTGTTTGACAGTACCCGCGATATTGCGAAGGACCTCGCCGATCTCAACATCGGCAACGATATCGATTTCACCGACTATGTCCTCGACAAAGTCGAGGTCAAGGAATATGCCCTTAATTGGAAAACCTTTATCGAGGTTTATTTAGAGGACTACCACGTCGATCCCTTTCATCCGGGCTTGGGTAACTTCGTCGATTGCGAAGACCTGAAATGGGAATACGGAGAGTGGTACTCCGTGCAGACAGTGGGGGTCAAGAACGCGCTCGCCAAGGCCGGCACGGCGACCTACGACAAATGGCACGAAGCCGTGCGCAATTTCCGCAACGGCGTGGCGCCGCGCCACGGCGCGATATGGATGGTTTATTACCCGAACATCCTGATCGAATGTTATCCCGATGTGCTGATGGTCAACACTTTGATCCCGCGCGGGCCGGAGAAATGCACCAGCGTCGTCGAATTTTATTACCCCGAAGAACTGGCTCTTTTCGAGCGCGACTTCGTCAATGCGCAGCAGAAGGCCTATCACGAGACCGCAGCCGAGGACGACGAGATCTGCTACCGCATAACGGAAGGGCGTAAGGCGCTTTGGTCACAAGGGGAAGACGATCAAGGCCCGTATCAATCGCCGATGGAGGACGGCATGGAACATTTCCATGAGTTCATGTGGGAGCAGATCGGTCCGCATTTGCATTAGAACGTCCCACACCCGCGTTGGTTATCACGCGAGGATGTGTCATTGCGAGCGACGCGAAGCGATCTCGTTTTTAACGCCGTAGAGATTGCTTCGACGCGGAGTTTACCCTTGAGCGCAGCGAAGGGCTCCTCGCAATGACAGAAAGGAGCCTTGCCAGGAGCCGCATGGATAGTGCCGCTCAGGGCATGCCATCCGGAGCGGCAAGCTGGATGAGCCTTCTGGCGATGGCCTTAGTCAATCACATCGCAAGCGTTGCGCGATTCCCGGCATGATGCGGCGCGCCGATCCCACTCGGACTAGGTAATAGTCCTGAATCTTGTACGCCTCCGCCTCGCTCGATTTCCACGATTCGCACAAGCTCAAATCTTCGTACTTCGCCATCACCGCCTGGGCGTGATGCACCAACTCGTGCAACAGGATCGAGCGGGCGTAGTCATCGTTGACCACATCCAAGTCTTGGTCCAAGAAGATGCCAAGATGGGGTAGGTAGATCGCCTGGATGCGGCAGGGCTGCTGACACGCCATCGCCTCGATTTGCGAATGCGGAACGAACTGCACTTCCGGCAGGGTATCGCTGTTCAGCGGCAATCCGGTAAGTGACGCGATAATCGAAAACAAGCTCGCCACTACTTGCATCAGCGCATCATGGGACATGAATCTCTCCTTGTTGCCTGGAATCGGGTGCGTCGCGGCGAACCAGTTCGCCGCTCCATTCCAACTCATATTCGGTGGTCGAGATGTAACGACCGCGATAACTACCGCCCCCCTTGATGTCCGCGAACTTTCCGTATCCTTTGACATAGACCCAGGTGCCGCGAACTATGGCCTCGGGCGGTTTCTTGTCCGAATTCGCTTCCGGCAACAGCACGCCGCTGAACTTCGCCAGCAATCGGTCGCCCTCGCTCGATTCGAAAATGTGATAGCCGAAACAAGCGCCCCGACCGCGCACCAAATCGCACGTGCTGGTGCGCAGCAACGTGCAATGCTCGAATAAGTCGGAGCCGTTGAATTCCAGTTG
>JALYOK010000149.1 GCA_030856925.1 Pseudomonadota bacterium | reverse complement strand
GTTAAAGGCCGACGCCAAATCGCATGAAATTCCCGTGATCGTGTTCACCAAAGGCGGCGGGTTATGGTTAGAGAGCCTCGCCGGGACCGGGTGCGACGCGCTCGGCTTGGATTGGACGATGGATCTTGCTGCCGCGCGCAAGCGCGTAGGCGAGCAAGTCGCGTTACAGGGTAATCTCGACCCCAATACGCTCTTTGCTGCGCCGGAACAAATTCATCGAGAGGTTGCCCGGGCACTGGTTGAATTCGGTGCGGGTAACGGTCACGTATTCAACCTGGGGCACGGGATTTCACAACACACCCCGCCAGAACGAGTAACGGCGTTGGTCGCAGCGGTGCATGACCTGAGCGCCCCGTACCACTAGGGGTTTCAGGGGGTGGGCGGCGATGCTTATGCACAAATCATCATAAACTTGTCAAGGCACGGTCCGGTCTCTCCTAGTGCGGCTATTATGATTTGTATCTTATTGATTCAATTCACAGTTTATTTTGCCGTTTTTTTGGGCAACTTAGCCTAAGTCACGGTTTTAAAGGGTTCTTAGGGCCGATGCGCGAGGCTTATGTACACAGTTATCCACAGATTTTGTGAGCTGTATGAGTTTCCCCCACCCATCAGGCGACTCGAAGCAGTTTTTAAGAATTTACTTTAACTTTATTGCGTAAACTTCGTTGCCGGAAATCGACAACGCCTAAACGCCTCCGATGAAATTCGCCCAGGTCGCCCTCGACTTACCGTTAGCGACAGTGTTCGACTATTACTTGGCGCCGGAATTTCAATCAGTGCCTCTCGGCTGCCGGGTAATCGTACCATTCGGCGCTAGAAAACGGGTCGGGATTGTGGTCGGGCTCGCGAACGAAACCTTACTCGCGGCGAATCAATTGAAATCGATCTTCGAAATCGATGCACGCAGCCCGCGTCTTTCGCCCGGCGATCTAGCTTTGCTGCGCTTCGCCGCCGATTATTACCACCATCCCTTCGGCCAAACGATTTTCAGCGCGTTACCGCCGGCCTATAAGCAACTCGCACTGCCTGTTGCGCGAGGCCTCGAGCGTTATTATCGCCTCTCGCCGCTCGGAGGCGACCTCGCTCGCAACGCCATTCCCAAACGCGCGCCGGCGCAACAGAAGTTGCTTGCGGCGTTGGCGCACGATGAGCCGGTTGCGCTCTCAATGCTACGCAGCATCAGCCCCAGCGCAGAACGCTGGTTGCGGGAATGGATGGCAAGGAAGTGGATAGAGTCTATTGAGGTGTTTGCCGCGCCGCTACCAACAGGATCCGGCGCGGTCGCGCTACCGGCGCTTAATGCGGAGCAACACGACGCCGTTCAGCGAGTCAGCGCCAGCCTGGGTAAGTTCCAATGCTTTCTTTTGTACGGGATTACCGGCAGCGGCAAGACTGAAGTGTATCTGCACGCGGTGGCGCAAACCCTGGCGTGCGGCAAGCAAGCATTGATCTTGGTGCCGGAAATTAGCCTCACGCCGCAATTAGAATCGCGGTTTCGCGCGCGCTTTCCGAGCGTCGCACAGGTCAGTTTGCATAGCGCGTTGTCGGATAGCGAACGCTACGCGGGCTGGCGCAGCGCCGCGGAAGGGCGCGCGCAGATTGTCCTCGGCACGCGGCTCGCCGTTTTTACTTCTATGCCCCAGCTCGGCTTGATCGTGGTAGATGAGGAACACGATCCATCGTTTAAGCAGCAAGAGGGTCTGCGCTATTCCGCCCGGGATCTCGCAGTTTATCGCGCCAATGCAGCCAAGATACCCATCGTGTTGGGTTCTGCCACACCTTCTCTGGAAAGCTTTGCCCACGCCCAGAGAAGCCATTATAGTATGTTAGTGCTCACTAAGCGCGCCCATGTACAGGCTGAGTTAGCCAACGTCAAGCTTATAGACACGCGCGTCGCTAAAGCTAACGAAGGTCTGACGGAGCCATTGAAGATCGCGATTGCGCATCGTTTGGATCGCGGCGAACAGGCGCTCATCTTTATCAATCGCCGTGGCTACGCGCCGGTCATCCATTGCCGCGCCTGCGGTTGGATGCCGGGGTGCCCGCGCTGTTCCACCCGGCTGGTGTTCCATCTGGGAATACGTCCCTTACGCTGCCATCTCTGCGGCCATGTCGAAGCCGCGCCGGGAAGCTGCCCGCAATGCGGCAACGTCGATTTGCGCCCGGTGGGCGAAGGCACCCAGCGCATCGAGTCGGTGTTGCGCCGGAGTTTTCCCGATGCGCGTGTTCTGCGGCTAGACCGCGACAGCGTCAGCCACAAAGACGCCTGGCAGCGACATCTCGCGACCATCGCCGGCGGCGAGGCGGATATTTTGGTCGGCACGCAAATGCTCGCCAAAGGCCACGATTTCCCCCAGCTCACCCTGGTCGGTATGATCAACGTCGACGGCGGTCTCTACAGCACCGACTTCCGCGCCGCCGAGCGCACTTTCGCCCTGGTAATGCAAGTCGCCGGGCGCGCCGGGCGCGCGGCGCATGCGGGCGAGGTGCTTATTCAAACGGAGTTTCCCGACCACCCGTTATTTCACGCCGCGGTCCGCCAAGACTATGCCGGTTACGCGGAAACCTTGCTCAACGAGCGCCGCGCCGCCGTGTTTCCGCCGTTCATTTATCAAGCATTATTGCGGATCGAGGCCGTCTCCGCCGACGCCGTGATCGCCTTTGCCAAACGCGCAAAACACCTCGCCGATCGTTTGCAAACCCCTGTCACCGTCTATCAGCCGGTCGAGGCAAATATTCGGCGCATCGCCGGCAAGACACGCTATCAAATCATGGTTCAATCGGAAAGCCGCAGCAGTCTGCAAAATTTTCTGAGCAGTTGGTCGGACAAACTCGGCGAACAAACCAAACGCAGAGTAAGATGGTCGATCGACGTCGATCCGATCGAAGTGTAGGGTGCGCCGTGCGCATGGGCAGTCGTTACGCGCACCACGCGAGTTGTTTAGCTCCCGATCACCCCGCCGTCTGTTTTACGAATCACTATCGTCGCCGAACGCGGCTTGTTCCCTTTGTCGCCATCGGGCCAACTGCTGAACGCGCCGGCATTCGAAGGATCGGAGCGCATGCTGGGAGTCTCGCCTGGGTGCTGGATATTGACAAATAAACTGCGACCGTCCGGCGCGAACACCGGACCGGTGATTTCGCAACTGACGGGGCCGGTGAGGAAGCGCTTAATTTCGCCGGTCGTGGTGTCGGCGGCAAGGAGTTGGTTGTTGCCGAAATTGACGTAATCGCCCTGGTTCATTATGTCGCAGAATACGTCGGTGCCGATCCAAAGAAATCCCTGCGGATCAAAGCAGAGTCCGTCGGGACAGGCGAATAGATCGCCCTTGATGTTGCCTTGTTGTTCAGCCTTGGCTAAACCCGGATCGCCGCAGGCAACGAAAAGCTTCCATTGAAAGCTCGTGGCCGCCGATTCGTTGCTGTCCTCCTGCCATGAAATAATGTGGCCGAAGGCGTTATCCGGCCGGCTGTTGGCGGCGTTTACGTTATCCGCCGCGCGTTTGGTGTTGTTGGTGCAGGTGACAAATACTTCGCCCGTTTGCGGATGCACAGCGACCCATTCGGGCCGATCCATTTTTGTGGCGCCGACCGCGTCCGCCGACATGCGCGTACGCACCAGCACATCCGCTTGATCCGCGAAACCTTGGCCAACGGTCAGGCCATTTTTGCCGTGGGTCAATTCCAGCCAGTCGCCGTGCCCATCAGCCTTGAACTTGGCGACGTACAACACGCCGTGATCGAGCAAATCGCGATTGGCGCTTGGATCGTTGGCGTCGTATCGATCGCGGCTGACGAATTTGTAGAGGTATTCGAAGCGTTCGTCGTCGCCCATGTACACCGCGACTCTGCCGTCCGGCGCCAGGCGAGTCGTCGCCCCTTCATGTTTGAAGCGGCCGAGAGCAGTGCGCTTGATCGGCGTCGAGGTCGGATCGAAGGGATCGACCTCCACTACCCAGCCAAAGCGATGCACTTCGTTCGGATGTTTCGCGGTGTCGAAGCGCAGGTCGTGCTCATGCCAGCGATAACGCAGCCCCTGTTGCGTGATGCCGTAACGCTTTTCAAGCTCGCTTATATTGCCCGAGGAATTAACGAAATAGAAACTCCAATTTTCCTCGCAGGTGAGGTAGGTTCCCCACGGCGTGTAGCCATTGGCGCAATTGTTGAGTGTGCCCAGAACCCGCGTCCCGTCTGGATCTGCGGCCGTTTTCATATACGCGGTGGCGGCCGCCGGCCCAGAAATTTGCATCGGCGTATCGGCGCTGATGCGCCGGCCGAAGCCCGATGGACGCACGACCTGCCATCGATCGTTCTCAAGCTTCACTTCGATTACCGACACCCCATGGGCCGCCTTCGACTTCGCGACTTTCTCAGCCGTCCACGGTGTCATGCCGCCGACATGCAGCAAGCCGTCATCGGTATATTCGTGGTTCAGCACCAACAAACCGTGATTGTTTTTTCCGGAAAAAGGGAAAAAATGCATGCCGTCGTGATGCATTCCCGCTTGTTGCATCTGCAGTTCGGCGCTGTCGCCGGCGTCCGGCTGCATGGCAGGGCCGTCGCTGACGGCATCGCCCCAGCCGTACAGAACTTGAACGGTATACCCGGGCGGGACCCGCACGGTATCTTGCGTCGACGCCGACACTGCCCGGAAAGCCAACACCGGCGCGGCTCCGAACCTGGTCACCGGTCGCTGGCAGCCTGCCGTTCCGGCCAGCATTGCCAGGGCGGCGAGGCTGAATCCGCCTTGCAATAATTGGCGGCGCGTTTGATTGACTTTGATCACATCGAAAAAATGTTCGTTGTCCGATTCGTTACTTTCGATTTCGGTGGGAGCGTTTTGCATGATGAGTTCAGGCGCTGGGAATGACGGAAGTTTACCCCACGCAAAGCGTATAATTCGAAATCTTACGTGACGGTCGCCGTTGTTTTTTTATTTTTTCCCCTATGACAAAATCTTGTCGTCCCCGCGCTCGACTGAAACATTTACGGAACGCAATGACGTTGTTTTACCTTGCCTGACGCCATCGACATTTCTATCGTGCAAGACCATCTAGACCTCAAGCAGGCGCTCAATGAGCTGATCCAGCAAGCCTTGTCAGTGATCGCACCGGGCGAAGAAAGCGTCGCCGTAACGCTGGAGCGCTCCAAGCTAACTCAGCATGGCGACTATGCGTCGAACATCGCCATGCAACTCGCGAAAGGATTGAAGCGCAACCCGCGGGACGTGGCGAAGGATTTGATCGGCGATCTGCCGCCCTCGCCTTACTTGGAAAAAACGGAAATCGCCGGACCGGGGTTCATCAATTTCTTCTTGACCCCGCTGGCGAAGCAACAAGTGGTCCGAACGATTCTTCGATCCGGCGAGCAGTTTGGCCGGCAGCGCGTCCCCCGCCCGGAAAAAATCAACGTCGAGTTCGTGTCGGCCAACCCCACCGGTCCGCTGCACGTCGGCCACGGTCGCCAGGCGGCGCTGGGCGATGCGATTGCTACGCTCTTGGAAACCCAAGGTCATGAGGTTTGCCGGGAATTTTATTACAACGACGCCGGCAATCAAATCGCCAACCTCGGCAACAGCGTGCAGGCGCGCATCAAGCAACAGCTCGGCGAATATATTGAATTGCCGGAAGATGGTTACCGCGGCCACTACATTATGGAGATCGCCCACCGTTATGTCGAGCAACATACGGCGGATTCCAGTGGCGGGAACTTGCCAGCCGTCACCGCTTTTGCCGTGCAGGAATTGCGCAACGAGCAGGACCGCGATCTGCAGGCCTTTGGCGTCAAGTTCGATAGCTATTTTTTGGAGTCGTCGCTTTACACCGCCGGCAGGGTCGACAAGATTGTGACGGCATTGCAGGCGGCGCGCAAGACCTACGATCAAGACGGCGCCGTCTGGTTGAGGACCACCGAGTACGGTGACGATAAAGATAGGGTCATGCGTAAGTCCGACGGCGCGTACACTTACTTTGTGCCCGATGTCGCCTACCATGTCACCAAATGGGAGCGCGGGTTTAGTCGCGCCATCAACGTGCAAGGCGCCGATCACCACAGCACGGTCATCCGCGTTCGCGCGGGCTTGCAAGCGCTTGGCATCGGCGTACCTCACGACTATCCCGAGTATGTGCTGCACCAGATGGTCACCGTGATGCGCGGCAAGGAAGAAGTTAAAATTTCCAAGCGCGCGGGGAGCTACGTGACCGTGCGCGATCTGATCGACGAGGCCGGCCGCGACGCGGTTCGCTATTTTTTCTTGATGCGCAAGGCCGACTCGCAATTGATATTCGATATCGATCTCGCCCGCTCGCAATCGGAGGACAATCCGGTTTATTACGTACAATATGCGCACGCACGCATCTGCAGCGTGTTCGGCAAGTGGGGCGGCGATGTGCGCGCGCTTGCCGATGTGAACCTCGCGCCCCTCACCAGCCCCTATGAAATGGATCTGTTGCAAGCGCTGTACGACTACCCGGGTGTTGTCGCCGGCGCGGCCGCGGAGCGGGCGCCGCACCTTATTACTTATCATTTGAAGGACCTGGCCGGGAAACTTCATAGCTATTACAATGCGGAGCAATTTTTGGTTGCGGACGAAGAATTAAAAGTCGCACGGCTGGCGCTTATCGCCGCCACCCGCCAAGTCATTCGCAACGGATTGGGACTTTTGGGCGTTACGGCGCCGGAAAAAATGTAACAATGGCTTATGACTATCGACCTTCAGCACCAAACAAAATAAGCAAACGCAACGGCAACGCCAAGTCGCTGTTGATCGGCCTCATGTTGGGATTGGTGATCGGTATCGCGATTGCTGCCGGGGTCGCGATTTATATCGGGCGTATTCCCAGCCCCTACACCCAGAGCCCTCATAGCGA
>JALYOK010000143.1 GCA_030856925.1 Pseudomonadota bacterium | reverse complement strand
TACCGGTAAGGGACTGTACGATGTCGATGCGTTTGATCGGGCGCTGGCGGGACGCGTGCCGGCGAACAGGTTGTTGAGCCATGATTTGTTTGAAGGCATATTCGCGCGATGTGCGTTGGTGAGCGATGTCGAAGTGTTCGAAGACTTTCCCTCCCATGTAGAGGTGGCGGCTGCGCGGCAGCACCGCTGGGCGCGGGGAGATTGGCAATTGCTGCCTTGGATATTTGGCGCCCGTGGACGGGATATCCCCACCCTTGGCCGCTGGAAGATGTTGGACAATTTGCGGCGCACGCTCTCAGCGCCCGCTGCCCTCATGTTGTTGGTTATATCGTGGGCGTTGCCGACAGCGCCGCAAGGCGTATGGCTTGCGTTGGTAGTTACCGCACTTTCGGTTTCCGCGGCGGTGAGCCTGCTCGACAGGTTGGTAGCCTTGCTGCGCGCGGAGCGGAGAGTTCAGTCGCTGCGCAGTTTTGGCGAAAAAGTGCTGTTAGCGGCAGGACAAGCGTTGTTTGCCGTGACCCTGTTGGCGCATCAGGCTTGGGTGATGGCGGACGCGATCGTGCGCACCCTGGTGAGGTTATTCATTACCCACCGCAAGTTATTGGAATGGACCACGGCAGCGCAGGCCAAAGCATTATCAGGTTTTGCCTTGACCTATTTCCTGTGGCCCCTGCGCAGCGCCACGGGTGTAGTGATCGGCGCCAGCGCCGTGGTCTTGTATTTCAATCCGGGGGCGCTGCGAATCGCAGCGCCGCTGCTGGTGTTGTGGTGGGTTGCACCAATATTTGCGCGCCTGATGAGCCTGCCACCCGCGGCGCAAGCGATACGCCCCTTGAGCGCTGCAGACATGCACTTGTTGCGTGGGACAGCGCGCCGCATATGGCATTTCTTCACCACTTTTGTCTCCTCGGAAGATAATCATTTACCGCCGGACAATTTTCAAGAAGATCCGCATCCCGCGGTGGCGCATCGGACCTCGCCGACCAACGTGGGTTTGTATTTATTGGCGACCGTAACCGCACGAGATTTTGGCTGGTTGGGACTGCTGGAAATGACAGAACGGCTAGAGCTCAGCCTAGCCAGCATACTCAAGCTGGAACGTCATCGCGGGCATTTATTTAATTGGTACGATACCCGCACTATGCACCCGCTTGAGCCGCGCTATGTGTCGACGGTCGATAGCGGTAATTTCGCAGGACATCTGCTCGCGCTCAAACAGGCGTGTTCGGACCTCGTGCAACGCCCCATTATTTCAGCGGCGCAATTCGCCAGCGTCGCCGATACTCTGAGGCTGTTTCAAGAAACATTGACCAAAACGACGGAAGATCGACGCACGCTTTCTGTCACGGTGGATGAATTGGAACGTTGTGCGGGGCAAGTGGCATCGTGTTTATTGGCTCCAGTCGCGGAAGGTCGAACGTTATTTCAACGTTGGAAAACGCTTTCCGAACATGCTGCCCATCTGAACGATCTTTGTTTGGCCTTTTCAGAAGAGCGGGGAGAGGCTAACTCGGAGCTGATGGCATGGGCGGCAGCGCTGGATCGCGACGTTCGTTCTGTTCTCGCCGATATCGACGTTCTGCTGCCTTGGTTGAAGATCGAGTTTTCGCCGAATGACGCCGGCGCCGGAGCGACGGACGAGTTGATTAAGCTGCAAAACGTCGCGATTAGCGCCGCGACCCTTCAGGGCTGCTGTGAACAAGCGCTGCTCACATTGGGAACGCACCCAGCAGCTTCGAGCGTCGATTTGAATAATCCACAACATCGGTTTTTGTCGAGTGGTTTGAAAGCAGCGCTCAACCATGCCATCGAAGCAAACAAGTCTTTGCTACAGCGGCTTGATCGGGTCGCCGCAATTGCGCAACGCCTATTCTCTGAGATGGAATTTGGGTTTTTGTTCGACCTGGAAAAGCGCTTGTTCTCTATCGGCTACAAAGTAGCAGATGGTGCGCTGGACACCAGTTTTTACGATTTATTGGCCTCCGAAGCACGTTTGACGAGTCTTATCGCCATTGCTAAACGCGACGTGCCCGTGCGTCATTGGTTCCGTCTTGGTCGCCGCTTGACCTCCCTCCCGGGTGGTCCTGCCCTGCTGTCGTGGTCGGGTTCCATGTTCGAATACCTGATGCCGTCCGTGGTCCTGCACACGCCTGACGGGAGTTTGCTTGATTTCACCTGTCAGCGCGTCGTTCAACGTCAAATCGAATATGCACAGACGACCGGGACACCGTGGGGAATTTCGGAATCTGCCTTTTATATACGCGACCACGCGTTCACCTACCAGTATGCTGATTTCGGTGTACCCGGCCTCGGGCTCAAGCGCGGATTGGAACAAGACCGAGTCATCGCTCCGTATGCTACCGCACTCGCCGCCATGTACGACGTGCACGCCGCGCTGGCAAACTTTCGCGTGCTAGACAGCATCGGCGGTCGCGGCCGCTTTGGCTATTTCGAGGCGCTCGATTTCACCCCAGAGCGCTTGCCGGAAGGGCTGCGTATGGCCGTTGTGCGGGCTTACATGGCGCATCATCAAGGCATGTCGCTGGTGGCGCTTGCCAATACCGTGTTCGACGGAATTATGCGGCATCGCTTTCACCGCGATCCCATGATCAAGGCTATCGAGTTGCTGTTGCAGGAGCGAACGCCCGACGCTGCGCCTGCGGACTTGGTGCAACCCGCTGCAGAGCGCCGCGTTCGTGCCGCGCAAATTGACCCGCGCAACGCGCGGCGTTTTAAGTCTGCTCATACAGCGGTGCCCGCCACGCACTTATTATCGAACGGCCGCTACACTGTGATGCTCACGGCAGCGGGGTCAGGCTACAGTCTTTGGGGGAAGTTAGCCGTTACGCGATGGCGCGAGGATGTTACCCGCGATTGTTGGGGAAGCTATATTTTTATCCGCGACACGACCACGGGAACGGTATGGTCGGCCGGCTACCAACCTACGGTACAAGAGCCTGACCACTATGTCGCCGCGTTTTTCGAGGAGCGCGCGCGAATCGCAAGGCGCGATGGCGACATCGCCAGCACACTGGAAGTGGTCGTTTCCCCCGAGGATAACGCCGAGGTGCGACTGCTGAGCTTGACCAATAACGGCTCACGTGTCCATGAAATTGAATTGACTTCTTATATGGAATTGGTGCTGGCGCCTTTGGCTGCGGATATCGCGCATCCTGCCTTTTCTAATTTGTTTGTCGAAACAGAATACGTGCCGGAAACGCGTGCGCTGCTCGCGATGCGTCGTCCGCGCGCCGATACTGAACGGCAGGTCTGGGCCGCCCATGTAATTGCGTGTAGCGCCGCGCACTCGATTGAATATGAAACCGACCGGGCACGCTTTATCGGTCGCGGCCATGATGTTCGCGCACCGATTGCGGTGGTTGATGGGAGACCTTTGTCGAACACCGTCGGCGCCGTTCTCGATCCAATTTTCAGTCTCCGTACACGCGTACGGATCGAGCCCGGAGCAAAGGTGCAAGTAAACTTTTCCACGCTGGTGGGAGAATCGCGCGACACCGTAATCGATTTGGCCGATAAGTACAGCGATCCGGCTATCTTCGAGCGCATTTCGGCGCTGGCGTGGACGTTCTCGCAAGTTCAGTTGCATTACCTGCATATCGAGCCGGGAGAAGCGCAGTGGTTTCAAACGCTGGCCAATCATGTTCTATTTCCCGATCCGTCGTTGCGGCCCGGTTCCGATTTCTTAAAATTGAACCAGTTGAGCGCGAGCGGGCTGTGGCCGTATCGCATTTCAGGTGACCGCCCACTCGTTGTGCTGCGCATCACCACCTCCGATGAGATCGACATTGTATGGCAGTTGCTTCGCGCCCACGAATATTGGCGCATCAAATGCTTGGCCGTCGACCTGGTGATTTTAAACGAGCGCAGCGTCTCCTACGTGCAAGACCTGCAGCAATTGCTTGAAAATAAGGTTCGTTCCAGCCAAACGTTGGCATCCCACGAAGCCCAGGAGATCGAGGGCGGCATCTATGTGCTGCGTGCTGACGTACTGTCAATGGAAGAACGCGCGTTAATTCTGACGGCTGCACGCGCGGTGCTGGTCGCCGGGCAGGGCAGTCTGATAGAACAGTTGGATAAACCATCGAAACATGAGAAATCTTTCGTTGCGCCGTCGCGCCCCCGTCGCTCAACCTTCGAGGTGATCAACGTCGCCGTTCCGGAACTACTGTTTTTTAACGGACTGGGTGGATTCTCCCGTGACGGCCGCGAGTATATTACGGTGCTCAACAAGGGGCAAAATACCCCTGCGCCTTGGGTGAATGTGGTCGCCAATCCGAATTTCGGATTTCTGGTTTCGGAGAGCGGCGGCGGCTATACTTTTGCGAAAAATAGTCGCGAAAATCAGTTGACCCCGTGGTCGAACGATACCGTGACGGATCCCGCCGGTGAAATGTTTTATCTGAGGGATCAAGACAATGGCTGGATTTGGACGCCCACCGCGCGGCCAATACGACTTGCCGACGCGACCTACGTCACTCACCACGGTCAAGGCTATAGTTCCTTTCACACCGGCGCCTACGGCATCGCCAGCGAGCTTGAGGTATTTGCAAGCTGGAATGATCCGGTCAAGATTTCTCATCTGCGACTACGCAATTGCTCTTCAGTGACGCGAAAAATTTCCGTCACGGCCTATGTTGAATGGGTGCTCGGCACCGTTCGCGGCATCAGTTCGCCATTTATTATCACCGAGCGAGATGAGGTCACCGGTGCGCTGTTCGCGCGCAATCCATGGAATCCCGATTTTGGCGCGCACGTTGCCTTCGCTGATTTTGCCGGTCGGCAAACATCTTGGACCTGTGATCGAACCGAATTTCTGGGCCGCAACGGCAGCTTTCACAATCCGGCCGCATTGCAGCGCGGCTTGGCGCTGTCGGGACGCACCGGCGCTGGGCTCGATCCGTGTGCCGCTCTGCAAACATTAGTGGAATTGTCACCTGATCAGCAAGTAGACTTGGTCTTCTTATTCGGCCAGTCCGACAATCGCGAATCTGCCCAGTTGTTGTTGCCGCGCCTACGCGCGACAGCTCCTCGGAAAATCTTAAACGAAGTCAAAACCAACTGGGGCAAGCTCCTAACGGCCGTCCAAGTTCGTACTCCGGACGCCGCCATGGACGTTATGTTGAATGGCTGGCTGCTCTACCAAACGCTCGCCTGCCGTTACTGGGCCCGTGCCGCATTCTACCAAGCCGGGGGCGCTTATGGTTTTCGTGATCAACTGCAAGACAGCATGGCGATCGCCTTGGTGGCGCCTGAACTTGCGCGCGAACACATCTTGCGCACCTCGGCCCGTCAATTCATAGAAGGTGATGTGCAGCATTGGTGGCATCCGCCCTCCGGCCGCGGCGCCCGCACCCACTTTTCCGATGACCGGATTTGGTTGCCGTACGTGGTTGCGTATTATGAGGCCCTCACCGGTGATAGCGCGATTCTGGATGAAGTCGTGCCGTTCCTCGAAGGCCCACAATTGTCGCCGGACAAAGAGGATGCTTATTTTGAGCCAAAATGTTCCGCGCGCACAGCAACCGTGTTTGACCACTGTGCGTTAGCACTGGACGTGAGTTTGAGCACCGGCATACAC
>JALYOK010000141.1 GCA_030856925.1 Pseudomonadota bacterium | reverse complement strand
GCTTGACCGTTCATATAACTTCGCTCAGTGACGTGTTAAATTAACTAAAAGGAGTTTAAACATGAGTAATTTATTTCTCGCCCTAGTGGCTACCATTGCCTTCACCGGCGTATCTTTCAGCACGACGGCGGCGGATAAAACCGATCAAGCCAAAGCCGAGTATGACGCCGCCAAAGTCCGTGCCGATGCGGGGTACAATACATCAAGATTGCGCTGCAAGGATTTTTCGGGAAATGACCGGGACGTCTGTATGGAAAAGGCCAAGGCAACTTTTGTCAAGGCCAAGGCTGAGGCAAAAGCCAATTACGAGGGCACCGGTGAGGCGAAGCTCGAGGCGAGAGAAGATGCCATCGAGGCGGACTATAAGGTGGCGAAGGAAAAGTGCGACTCACTCGCCGGTGATGCGAAGGACGTGTGTGTCGCCGAAGCGAAGGCAGTATATGCTAAAAAGGGCGCAGCAATTGAAGCGCGGGAAGAATCAATGGAGGCCGACTACACAATCGCGAAAGCACGCTGTAACACCCTATCCGGCGACGCGCGCCAAAATTGTCTAAAAGAAGCGAAGGTTAAATATGATGACTGAGCGGTATGGGTGCGTCACAGATATTAAAGTAAAACTAATGTAAAGTTGGGAGGTTCCAATGCCAAGAGGTGATAAGAAATCTTACACCGACAAGCAAAAGCGCCAGGCGCCGCATATTGCAGGAAACTATCCAGAG
The DNA here is from genome assembly GCA_030856925.1 of Pseudomonadota bacterium. GTDB lineage: Bacteria > Pseudomonadota > Gammaproteobacteria > Burkholderiales > JALYOK01 > JALYOK01. The sequence goes on along the minus strand of JALYOK010000141.1, from coordinate 3,000 downwards.
CATGGTGTGAGTGAGGAAGAGGCCGATGCCCGCGCCTGGGCTACCGCTAACAAAATCTCTGAGGAAGTTAAGCACTCAGGATCGGGACGCAAGCAATCTAGCACAAAACGGAAAGCAAGATAACGCTACGGGCGGGTCTGCGAATATGTATCATTGCATTGTCGGATGGTTGCTTATAGGGGCTGTATCGTTCGGCCGGTCTGTAACACACCTTTACTATTCGAGCTGATTCTCGCGATTCTTTACGCGCAAGCCTTACACTACCCCATTACCATCGCGCTAAAAGTTGAGACCTGCCCCCGAGAAACTGTGAGTTATCTGCGGTATTTTCCTAATCCAACGCGCGACGCACAATTAATTGGCCTCGCGCACGACAACTCGGCGCTCTCCCCATTCGAATTACATCGATTCGAGGAGCCGGTATGCCCGTAACTTCAAATGTTAACCGTGCGTTCATGATTCTCATGAGCAGTGCGGTGGTTCTTGGCATGTTGTTTTGGCTCAAGGCTGTTCTGGTACCGATCGCCCTTGCCATTTTTTTGACCTTTATGTTAAGTCCTCTGGTGTCGCTGCTACAGGGGCGACGCTTGCCGCGCGGTCTGGCGGTTATGCTGGTGACCGGGGCCGCATTTGCGCTCATTGCCGCTCTTGGCTGGTTGCTCGCTCGGCAAATAACGAGCTTAGTGGACACCTTTCCGCAATACGAAAAAAACTTCAATGCCAAACTTGCCACCCTGCAGCCAGTTGAGGGTGGGTTCGTCTACAAAGTGCAGCGGATAGTCGCTCGAGTATCACGCCAACTGGATAAGCAGGCGGCCTCGCTCGCCAAAGGGAGCATTCAAAGCAAAGCGCCCTTACCCGTAAAGATCGTCGAAAACGGGAGTCCGTTTCAACTTCCTGGCCTATGGGCGGGGCTGGGCCCGGTCCTTGATCCCATAGCTATGACGGGGCTTTCAATCATTCTCGTCATCTTCATGCTTCTGCGGCGTGAAGATTTGCGCGACCGGGTGATCAGTATCGTCGGACACGGTCGGCTCACGCTGACCACAAAGGCGCTCGACGAGGCAGGCGATCGCATCAGCCATTATTTATTGATGCAGTTGATTGTCAATGGCACTTATGGTCTCGCGGTGGCGGGCGGCCTGTATGCGATAGGCATTCCGTATGCTTTGCTATGGGGGTTTTTGGCGGCTGTGTTGCGTTATATTCCGTACCTTGGAGCGTGGCTCGCCGCAATCTTACCCCTCGGTTTGAGCCTTCTTATCGGGCAGGGCTGGAGCGCGCCATTGTTGGTGTTGATGATGTTTTTGACACTTGAACTCATCAGCAACATGCTCATCGAACCCTGGCTTTATGGACGCGGCATCGGCGTTTCCGAGACGGCTACCTTGATAATGATTGCATTTTGGACTTGGTTATGGGGCCCAATTGGATTGGTGCTCGCAACTCCTTTGACCGTCTGTTTATTGGTGTTGGGAAAATACGTGCCGTTTCTAGCCGTTCTCGATACGCTACTGGGTGATCAACCGGCGCTCGAACCACACGTTGCCTTTTACCAGCGCCTGCTCGCGCGCAACCATGACGAAGCCGCTGAAATCGCTGAAACATACCTAGAGACGGCTTCGCTGGTGCGCACGTACGATGCGCTATTGATCCCCGCACTCACCAACGCGCGACGTGACGTCGAACGGGAAGCGCTAAGCTACGAGGAGCAGCGCTCGCTGGTGAGCACAGCGCGCGAACTCGCTGAGCAACTCGCTACGCTGAACGAAAGCAAGCTTGAACACGACGCCGCGAAGGCTGTTGACGCGCCCGTATCGCGGCCCCATGACCCGATTCGAATTCTCGCTATTCCCGCGCGCGACGAATCCGATCATGCCGCGCTTACCATGTTGGGAGAACGGATTGATAACGCGCTCTTCGAGTTGTTGATCCTCAATCACGGGCTGATGGCGTCGGATGCGATCGCGCGAGCGGTGGAACACCAACCCGCTTTGATTTGTATTGCGTCGCTTCCCCCCGGCGGTGGCGCTCAAGCGCGGTTGCTCTGCATACGGTTGCGCGCGCGCTTCCCAGACATAAAAATTCTGATTGGCCGTTGGGGTTACGTCGGCGACGCGGTAAAAATGCGAGAACAACTCATGGCTGCAGGCGGAAACAATGTTGCGACAACTCTCGAGGAGACGTGCGATCAGATCGATGCGTTACGCACCATGTTTCCAGCGTTAGCGCCCGTTAGCGATGGCGTAGAGGAACTGCATGAACAAACTGCGTAACGTTCTGCGAGCGCTGCCGTACTTGTCCTATCTAAATCCATGGATTTCGCCATCACGTCAGAGGCCGTTCTACTAAACGCGTCGTCACCGATGACCGCAGTTAGCGAGATCGACATTCTGTGATTTTACAACCGGCTTGGCACGGGTTATGCATATTGGATAGTCTCAAAGTTGGCTGCTCTTCAACGCATTTATCACATTCAAGGAGGCCGCAAAATGACGAGATTTGCACTATCGTTCGCATCGATTCTGATGGCCGCGGGAATTGGCATCAACGGGTACGCCGATAATACAGACGCATTGAAGAACGGAAAACCCACCGTACATCAAGAAGCAACCACAGATGTAGGTCCGATTCTGGAAAAACTCGATGAAAATAAAGATGGCTACATCGGCAAAGAGGAAGCCGGCCAACTCGAAGGCCTCAGCCAAGCATTTGACGCCGCGGATGCAAACAAGGATGGCCTGCTCGATGCGGCGGAGTTGTCTAAGTTTTTAGCGCCTACGACCAACTAAGTCTAAGAGATTCGAGCGAAATATGAAAACTACTGTGTCAACGAATTCGTTAGTGAAGTTAAGATAAACGGATAATCTCAATTAGCTCTGGGGCTATATAAGGTTCGATTCTGCGGCGAATCAATCGAGTCGAAACCCTCGTCATTCACTTAACAGGATCGACGTACGTAGCCCCAGAGCATCCAGTTAAGGACGCACGCTACCGCGC
>JALYOK010000104.1 GCA_030856925.1 Pseudomonadota bacterium | reverse complement strand
TTGCTCTTTTCCTGCGTATTCTATATCCAAGTCGATGAGTTTCTGTCCATCGACAATGGCAACCCGCAGCTCTTCGGCCTGGGTTGCGTTAAATAACATGCGTTTCATTTTAACTCTCCCGCGCTCTCGATACGCCTGGGAAAGTCGGCACAAGCTTGGCGCTAAGGTCCGCGCCGATGGTCTATTACGTCAAGTGAAATGAATTGAACATAAAACGTAACGATTATGTAGTAATGTGCCAACGGGTCTTGTCTCCGTGTAGCGCGAAACACTACACTTCCAAGACTGATCTCACATCTGAGGCGCCCAAATATTAGGGCAATCAACTCGGCGCAAGACCGATACAATATCCGGTATGTTGAGCGCGTAACTTTTACAGCGTCGCTACTTCAGTGTCATGACGGCGATCGCGCAGCGAATGCTTGTGGCATTAGTTTGGTGCAACAATCCATGTGTCAAGATCGAGGTGAGCGAGATAACCTTGTCTTCCGAAGGCCGGTGCGAACGGGCAGGATTGTTGTTCAAATTCTGCTTGGCGCCGCGCCGGAAAGTTCCGGATAAAGAATAGTATATTCAATATGAAGGATTTAGGCAAAAATGCTGTGAGTTTCGTTCGGGTGGAGGAATCCGGCGAAGGCCAACGTTTGGACAACTATCTTTTTCGCGCATTGAAAGGAGTCCCGAAAAGTCACGTCTATCGGATTGTCCGCAGCGGCGAAATTCGAGTCAACGGCAAGCGCGCGCAGCCGACCACTCGGCTCGGCGTGGGCGACCAACTGCGCGTGCCGCCCGTGCGTTTGGCAGAGCCTTTGATGAAACCGAGTTTCCCCCGGTCTGCGCCGATGCCGGCGGCAATCTTCGAGGACGAAACACTTCTTGCGCTGAACAAACCGGCCGGGCTGGCAGTCCATGGCGGCAGCGGCATCAGTTCCGGCGTCATCGAGATTTGCCGCGCTGCCCGGCCTGAACTCAAGTTTCTGGAACTGGTGCATCGGTTGGATCGCGACACCTCGGGGATGTTGCTGTTGGCGAAAAAGCGCTCGGCGTTGTTGGGTATGCATGAACTGCTGCGTGATGGCGGCACGGACAAGCGGTATCAGGTCTTGGTCAAAGGCCAATGGAAAAACGACAAACAGAGCGTCAAGCTCGGATTGACGAAATATGTCACAGGCGAAGGCGAGCGCCGCGTGTCGGTCGACGAACAGGGCATGGCGTCCCATACAGTATTCCGCCGGCTAAGGCTTTGGCCGGAGTATTCGTTATTGGAGGCGGAACTTATCACCGGCCGCACCCATCAGATTCGCGTCCATCTTGCACACCTGGGTTTTCCCATTTTGGGCGACGAGAAATACGGCGACTTCGCGTTAAATCGCGAACTGTCCAAGCTTGGATTGAAACGGATGTTCTTACACGCAGCGTCCATTAGCTTTGAGCATCCCATCACCCATGCCGCGATGCGCTTGACCGCGCCATTGGCGCCGGAACTGGAACGATTCCTTTCCAATCTTCAACAGTAACCTCCGGCATGCCTACTTCGAATTCCTACAACGCCGCCGCCGATTTATTGCAACGCAACCTGCAAGGCGCTCGAAGCAACAAAATCGCCTATGTCGACGATCAGGGTAGTTATACCTACGGCGAGCTGGCCGATCGAGCCGGGCGTTTTGCCCATGCGTTGACGCGCCTGGGCGTCGCGCAGGAGCAGCGCATCCTGCTCGCCTTAAACGACAGCATCGATTTTCCGACAGCCTTCCTCGGCGCCATACAGATTGGTGTCATTCCCGTTTGCGTTAACACTTTGCTGACGACGCAGGATTACGGCTACATGTTGCAAGACAGCCGGGCGCAAGCGTTGATCGTCTCCGAGCCGTTGTTACCGACTTTCGCCACGATTCTTAATAAAGGTATGCCGCACTTGAAGCGCGTGATCGTATCCGGCAATCCCGGCGCGGGGCAAATCGCCCTTTCGAGGCTACTTGCCGAATCCGACAGCAAAACTTCGTTCGCACCGACTACCGCCGACGACATGTGCTTCTGGCTTTATTCCTCCGGATCGACCGGCGCGCCGAAAGGCGCGGTTCACGCCCATTCCAGCCTTATCCAAACCGCCGAGCTATACGGCAAGCCGATCTTGGGCATACGCGAAGATGACGTCGTGTTCTCCGCCGCCAAATTGTACTTCGCCTACGGCTTGGGCAACGCGCTCAGCTTTCCCATGAGCGTCGGCGCGACGACGATCCTGATGGCCGAGCGTCCGACGCCCGCCGCCGTATTCGACCGTCTCATGAAGCATCAGCCGACGATCTTCTACGGCGTGCCCACGTTGTATGCCGCCCTGCTCGCGAGCCCTGAGCTACCGCGCGCCGAGGCGGTGAACCTTCGGCGTTGCACGTCCGCCGGGGAAGCTTTGCCTAAGGATTTGGGGGAGCGCTGGCAGCGGCATTTTGGTGTCGACATATTGGACGGCATCGGCTCCACCGAGATGCTGCATATCTACCTGTCCAATTATCCGGACAACCTTCGCTACGGCACCACCGGCAAAGTTGTGCCCGGTTATGAGGTACGCGTCGTCGACGAGCAAGGCAATTCCGTAAAACCCGGCGAAGTCGGCGACCTACAAGTGAAAGGTCCCACGCGGGCGATTTTCTATTGGAACAATCGCGAACGCAGCCAGCAAACCTTCGCCGGCGAGTGGACCAAAAGCGGCGACAAATATCGCCAAGACGAACAAGGCTACTACGCCTATTGCGGCCGCAGCGACGACATGCTTAAAGTCAGCGGCCAGTACGTCTCGCCGGTGGAAGTCGAAGCCGCCCTCGTTACCCACGAGGCCGTATTGGAAGCGGCGGTAGTCGGCAAAGCGGACGACGACGAGCTCATCAAACCCAAAGCATTTGTCGTCCTTAGATCTGGCATCAAAGCAGACGACCAGTTGGTCGATGCCCTGAAACAACACGTGAAAGGCAAGCTCGCGCCGTTCAAATACCCGAGGTGGATCGAGTTCATTGCGGAACTACCGAAAACCGCGACAGGCAAGATTCAAAGATTCAAGCTGCGCGCCTAATCGAATTTCGCCGTCGTCGTAGGGCAGATGAGGCGAAGCCGTTATCTGCCGGATGTCGGCCAGCGGCGCAGCGAAATCGCGTCCATTAATAGACGCGATGGTTTGCTCAATGAATAAAACATTGGGCTGGAAGCCAGTATCTATGCGCCTCTCCAGGCATCGGTATTACACTGAGCTGCGCGCTTACGTGGGGCGCAGTGTACAACCGTAGCAACCGCGGCGCAATTAACGCCGTAGCAGCGTTTCTTCCAAATCCAATTCGTGTTCGATTTCGTGTAGCGCTTCATCGCCGATTTCTTGGGCGCGCCAAAGGCGGATGAGTTCCTTGCGTTCGGCGGCGACTAGGGCGAGGCGCAGTTGTTGCAGCGATTCCGGTTGCGCTTCGAATGCGAGGCGCGTGGGATGGAGCGATTCGATTCTTTGTCGATACTCTTCTCGCACTAAGTCGGCTGTGGTTTGACTGGTGGGATGTTCCTTGGAGCAGGTGTCGAATTGGCGCAAGGCGGCTTGCAGGACTTGGCCGCGGGCCTTGCGTTCTTCGTCGTAGGCGTTCCAATCGGCGCCGATACCGAGGGCGCGGATCAGGTAGGGCATGGTCAATCCTTGCAGAATGAGCGTGGCGACGATCACGCAGAAGGTCAGGAAGATGATGAGGTCACGATAGGGAAAGTCCGTCGGC
>JALYOK010000100.1 GCA_030856925.1 Pseudomonadota bacterium | reverse complement strand
ACGCATCGCTGTAACGGAAATAGATCTTGATGGCGTAGTACAGAAACTGTGCGTTCAATACGATCGCCGACACCAGGTAGATCAGCCCGGACATTCGCGTCGCGAACGGCAATAGGCTGGCGGCCGTAAGCATGACGGTGTAAAGCAACACGTGCAGCCGCGTGTAGTGATCGCCGTGCGTGACAGGCAACATCGGCACGCCGGCTTTGGCGTATTCCCGTTTTCGGTATAGCGCCAGTGACCAGAAGTGCGGCGGTGTCCACGCAAAAATAATCAGAAACAAAATCAGGGCATCGGGCGACACTTGGCCTGTGACCGCCGCCCAACCCAACACCGGCGGCATGGCGCCTGACGCGCCGCCGATGACGATGTTCTGTGGTGTGGCGGGCTTCAGCAGGATCGTATAAATGACCGCGTAGCCGACGAAGGTGGCGAGCGTCAGCCACATGGTCAGCGGATTGACTGCGAAATAAAGCAGCAGCAAGCCCATGCCACCGATGATCGAAGCGAATCCCAAGGTTTGTGCCGACGTCAGCATCCCCCGCGGCAACGGCCGTCCGCGCGTACGCGCCATCACGGCATCGATTTTTTGCTCGACCAGGCAATTGATGGCGGCAGCGGATCCTGCCACCAGGCCGATCCCAATGGTCGCGGCCAACAATAACCCCGGGGGCACCATACCCGGCGTCGAAAGGAACATACCGATCACGGCAGTGAACACAATGAGCGATACCACCCTCGGCTTGGTGAGCTGGAAGAATTGTTGCGCGAGGCTAGCGGTCGTTTCGATTGCGTAGGAGGTCGACATAGTTCAACTGAGCGAGGGACCTAATCAAAGGTTCCGTAATTATTTTGTATTCGAAAGTTCACTGCCACCAGTATTGCCAGCAGCAAGGCTGCCATCGCATTATGCGCCACGGCGATCGGTAGTGGCAAACTGAACCACACATTCGCAACGCCGAGGCTGATCTGCCCACAAAGCGCGATCAACAGTGCGATGGCGTGGCCTTTGAGCTGCGCGTAACGCACTATCAAAACGCCGAAATAGCCGACCACGCAAAAGGTGATCAGTGCGCCGATGCGATGCACCCAATGAATCGCAGTGAGCGCATCCTGATGCAGTAGTTCTCCGCTCGCCGTTCTGCCCAATTCCCGCAGCGGATAGAACGCGTTCGCGTAGTCCGCCGCCGGCGCCCAACTGCCATGACACAAGGGAAAATCCGTACACGCGAGCGCGGCGTAATTCGCGCTCACCCAACCGCCGAGAACTATCTGCATCCCCAGCACCGCGACGGTTACCCCTGCAAGCCGTTTCAGAGCCGAGTGAGGCATTATAAAGTTAACCATTTGACCTCGATACTGGCCCATCAACAACCAGGTCAACAATGCCAACGTGGTCATTCCCCCGATCAAATGGGCGGTGACCACCGCCGGATAGAGTCGCAAGGTCACGGTCCACATGCCGAGCATGCCCTGGAAGACAACCAGCAACACCAGAACCAGCGGCAGTCCGACGGACTGCTGCAGTTCCCCTCGCTTACGCCAAGCGACCACGGCGATGGCGATGATCAAAAGGCCAAGTGCAGAGGCGAAATAGCGATGGACCATTTCGATCCAGCCCTTGTTGATGTCGACCGGTTGATGGGGAAACTTAGCCTCCGCGGCGGCGATTTCGTGGGCCTCATTCGGCACGGTAATGTGGCCGTAGCAACCCGGCCAATCGGGACAGCCGAGGCCCGCATCGGACAATCGCACGAATGCGCCGAGAACAATGATCCCAAACGCGAGCGCCAGCGCTATTTGGATTAGCCGGCGGTACACGGCTAGCCCACCCGCGACACGCTTAACAGACGGCTGAGGTCTCGGCGTACCCCTACGGCGTCGGGATTTCTTGAATAACGCATCATCAAATTCCCAAGCGGATCGACCAAGTAGACATGATCGGTCGGGTCGGTGTTGGCGGGAAACCGCCCCAGTAAATTAGCATCGGCGCCAGTCAACATATGCATTCCGGGATATTTTTTCAGGAGAGCGGCCGAAACGTTTCCTGGGCCGCGCACCAGCAGCACGCGCTCGATTCGGTTCATCTCATTGCTCAACGAAATTCGAACTTGACGCATAAGGTACAGTTTTTTATCACATTCGCCGTCACAATTCGCGCTGTCAACGGTGATAATC
>JALYOK010000095.1 GCA_030856925.1 Pseudomonadota bacterium | reverse complement strand
CCTAGGCCACCCCGTATTTCGCCGCTTTCTTGGGCAATAGAACCACTATTGCCCGGCGAAATCGTCAAAATCTGTCCTCGCTCAGCACCTTTTTCGCTGCGATTCTTTAAGTCCGACAGGCTCCTAGAATGCAAACTCATCGAGGGCGATTTCCTCGCTTTCAAACAGGTCGTCCATGCCGCGTTCGAGCAGCAGTTGTATGCGCGCTAAACCGGGGTAATGGAGTGCGATGCTCTCGCCGGATTCGTCAGCGAGATCTAGTCCGCCCAGCGGGCTGTCATTCAGTTTCATAATTAGTCCTAAAGAAGTTGATTGACAACAGTTGAGCAAGTGCTATGCCAAATGCCTGCCTTCCAAGGAATCTTAATAAATTCAATAGATTAAAAAATCATCATCAAAACGAAGGACAAAACGACAGGGATAAGTGTGGGGCGACGTGCCAAATTTGCGTCATATCCGGCGCGAATTTGGATCAATTTGCTACTGATGATCTGCCCGGATCATATCGCTCGCCTTTTCGGCGATCATAATGGTCGGGGAATTGGTGTTGCCGGAGGTGATCGTTGGCATCACGGAGGCATCGATCACACGCACGCCCGCGAGACCGTGAACCCGCAGGCGCGCATCGACCACCGCGTTCCCGTCCGAGGCGACGCCCATCTTACACGTGCCGACCGGGTGAAAGATGGTGGTGCCGATGTCCCCGGCCGCCTGGGCAAGATCGGTGTCGGTCGAAAATTTTGGGCCGGGTAAGAATTCATCCGGCGCATATTTCTTTAGCGCGTTGGCTGCTACGATTCGGCGCGTGAGTTTGAGCGCATCAGCGGCGATTTGTCGATCGATGTCGGTGGAAAGATAATTAAGCTTAATCTTCGGCGCCTTGCGCGGATCGTTCGATTGAATACGCACGTGCCCGCGGCTGGTAGGACGAAGATTACACACCGACGCCGTGAACGCCGGAAAACGATGCAGGGGATCGCCGAATTTATCGAGTGATAATGGCTGCACGTGGTATTCCAAATTCGGCGTCCTGTGTTCCGGGCCCGAATGTGTGAACACACCGAGCTGGCTAGGCGCCATCGTGAGCGGACCGGTTTTAAAGCACAGGTATTGCAGCCCGATGCGCGTCTTACCAAACCAACTATTGGCGATCTGATTCATCGTCAAGACATTTTTCACTTTGAACGCCATGCGAAGCTGCAAATGATCCTGCAAGTTTTCGCCGACACCGGCAAGTTCATGGGCAACGGGAATTTCCAGCGATTGCAGATGGTCACCGGGTCCAATCCCCGACAACTGTAAAATTTGCGTACTGCCGATAGAACCGGCGCAAAGCAGCGTTTCGATCTTTGCTTCCGCGAAACACTCTTCATTGCCGAGATCGAAATCGATACCCGTCACGCGCTTGCCGTCCAGACGCAATTTTTTAACGAGCGCGCCGGTCATCACTTTGAGATTTGGGCGGTGCATCACGGGCCTGAGGAATGCCTTGGTCGTATTCCAGCGCACGCCCCGCCGCTGATTGACCTCGAACTTGCCGGTGCCCTCGTTGCTGCCGCGATTGAAGTCGTCGGTTTTAGGGATCCCGATCTCGTTCGCCGCCGCGGCGAAGGCATCGAGTATCTCCCAGGACAAACGTTGCTGCTCGACACGCCACTCGCCGCCCGCTCCATGCATGTCATCGGCGCCACGCCAGTGATCTTCGCTGCGCTTGAAAATCGGCAACACGTCGTTCCAGGCCCAACCGGGATTGCCGAGCGCTGCCCACGCGTCGTAGTCGCGCGCCTGGCCACGCATGTAAACCATGGCGTTGATCGACGAACAACCGCCCAGCACTTTACCGCGCGCATAGTGGAGGGAACGGCCGTTGAGTCCCTCGTCCGGCTCGGTGCGATACATCCAGTCGGTGCGCGGATTGCCGATGCAATAAAGGTAGCCGACCGGAATATGGATCCATATCCAATTGTCATCGCCGCCTGCTTCGAGTAACAACACCTTGACATCGGGGTCGCTCGTCAAACGATTGGCAAGCACGGAACCCGCCGACCCCGCGCCAACAATGATGTAGTCGAACGAACCTATCTTGCGCGTCATGGCCGAGCGAATCCCAACAACAGAGAATCGATGCCGCGTCCCACGGCCAACACCTTGAATAACTCGCCCATTTCCGCGGGGCTTAACAAGCGCTGGGTTTGATTTGCAAGCGGAAGGTATTGCGCTGCATTGGCCGGATCGATTTTGTTCAATTGATCGGTGATACCACAGGCAATGAGAAATTTTGCCTGGGTCGTAAAGCCTTCGATGTCGAGCCCTACGCCGCGCGCGGCGTCGATCATGGTGCTGAAATCGACGTGTGCAGTAATGTCCTGCGCGCCGGGCAAAAAAAACGGATCCGTATGGGCGCGATGGCGATAGTGGCACATTAGTGTGCCGGTGTTGCGGTCTGGATGGTAGTACTCATGTTCCAAAAACCCGTAGTCGATCAGCAGGGCCACGCCTCGCTTCAACGAATAGCCGAGACTGCGAACAAAAGCTGTTCCGGCGAGATGGATTTCGCTCACGTACCCCGGCACGACGTCGATGGATCGAGCATGATCGAGGAGCGGACCCGGTCCCAGCATGCGATCCTGCCATATGAAGCTTTCGCCGGAAACCGCGACGCCCCGTTGATAAATTCCATCGGCTTTCCACGCCACCAAATCGATCGGCATTGCGTCGAGTACTTCGTTCGCAATTATTACGCCGGTGAAATTCTCCGGCATCCCGTCGATCCAGGTTATATGGGAGCGAAACTCGGGAATTTCTTTGTGAAGCAAACTCAGTTGCCGTTCGCGCAAATCCGGACTGGACTCCAAGATCAAGTACTGGCGCGGCTCGCAGCCTAAATGTCCTAGCGCTCCTAGCAGGTCGCGGGCGAGTTTGCCGCTGCCGGCGCCGAACTCCAACACATCGCCGCCCGTCGCGTGCAAAACTTGCGCGACTTGCTTAGCCAACGTCGCGCCGAACAAACAACTCATTTCCGGCGCCGTGGTAAAGTCACCAGCCGCGCCGATCTTCGCCGCGCCGGCGCTGTAGTAGCCCAGGCCCGGTGCGAACATAGCCAAGTCCATATATTTGGAGAAAGGAATCCAGCCATCCTCGGTACGAATAACCTCTGTGATGAAGGCTGCAACGCGCGCTGAATGCTGCAGCGAGGCTAAATCCGCTTCCGGTAGGTTTCGCGTTATCGGGGTGACTCGCAACCGAGGTTTGCCGCGGCTGCCCGACGCGACGCTCATGGTCGCAGCAAATCTTTGTGCCAGAACAATTCATAACCGACCGCGTCGCAATCGGGATAGGCCTCGGGTTTCTCGGTGGAAATGCGCGCCGCGTGCACGCCTTGCTTCGCTAGGCAAATCGCGAGAATTTCCTCGCACAGTGTTTCTTGCAAATTGAAATGACGCTCCTGGCTGATACGTTTGATTTCCGTGCGAAGAAAGTCGTAATCCACCACGCTCTCTATTTGATCGCCTTGGGACGGAACCGCGGCGTCAAAATACAAATCGACGTTGATAATGACGAGTTGCTTTTTTGCCTTCTCATGAGCATGAACACCGAGGAACATGTGCGCACGATAATTCTTTAAAAAGATGCGGCGCACCGGCTCTGGCATGCTTTTGCTCGACACGAACGATGAGGAAAGTTTTTGTATGTGTTCGTAATTCATTAATCAGAGATCCCCTTCTACCTTGTACATTACATCGCGATCCAGCGGCATCAATCGCTGGCCGCCGTCGATAAAAATCGTCTGTCCGGTTACGGACTTGGTTTCAAGCAAAAACAACACGGCCGCGACAATATCATTCAGTTTACCTGCTCGCCCGAGCGGCGTCATGCGATGAGCTTGCACAAAATTCTCCGTCGTTTGGCCGCCGCTTTCCAAGGTCAAACCCGGCGCGACCGCGTTCACGCGAATACGAGGCGCCAATGCCATCGCCATAGTGTGAGTCGCGGCCTCCAGTCCCACCTTCGCAATCGTGTAGGAAAAAAAATCCGGATTGAGGTTGGCGATTTTTTGATCGAGCAGATTGATGATATTGCCTTCTGCGCCTGCAGGCAGAAACCGCGCGAAGTCACGCGCCAACATGATCGGTGCGCGCAGATTAGTCGCCTGCATCGCATCCCAGTTGTCAATGGTGAGGGAATCGATCTCGTCGAAAGTGAAGATCGACGCGTTGTTTACCAAACATGTGGGTGCGCCGATTCGATCGGCGCAGCGCTCAATCAGGTCCTCGATTTCTAACGCTTGCGCGAGGTCCGCCTGCAGCGTGATCGCGCGACGGCCGAGCGCATCGATCTCAAGTTGTAACGATTCGGCATCCGCGACCGAGCGATGAAAATGAATCGCCACGTCCCAACCCGCAGTCGCGAGGCCATGGGCGATCGCGCGCCCGATGCGTTTCGCGGCGCCGGTCACTAGGGCGATTCCTTGCGATGGGATTTTGTCGGTCATAGGGAAATGCTAATTCCACACTGGTATTGGCTCTCCGGCCAACGGCTGTCCAATTTAGTGATGGTACTATTGACGCCGGAGCTATCTCACACTCCTTGCTGAATCACACCACCATACGGCGCAATGGGATTGCGCCCTACCTTTTTATTACCGCGGCATCGCCAAGGTCCGCATCCAGCTTGCCTGCTGGCGTGGCATGCCTGGAGAGCCAATATTCATGTGGCCTCTGGCGCCAGGCGTGCCACTCAAACTCGATACACCTCGCCCTTGCGCTCGAGCATACGCAACAGCGTCGGCCATTCCCTATCGATTTCCGCACCCCCCAGACCTTGCAATTGAATGAAACCCTTTTGGGCAGTCGCATCAGTGAGGACGTTGACTCGCTCGCCTCCACCGGCCATGGCGTCCACTTGGATTTGGCAGGCGGTATCGAGGTAATACATAAAATGAAACGCTTCGCCGACGCTGGCGCCGAGTGTCAACAGTCCGTGGTTGCGCATGATCATGGCTTTAGACGTCGGGCCGAGGTCGCGGGCGATGCGCGTGCGTTCGTCCATGTCGAGCGCAACCCCTTCGTAGTCGTGATAGGTAAGCATGCCGTAATTAAGCAGCGCATGTTGACTGATCGGCAGCAAGCCTTCCTTCTGCGCGGAGACCGCCACGCCCGCTCGCGTATGCGTGTGAAGCACGCATCCGACCTCGGGCCGCGCCTGGTGGACGCAGCCGTGGATGACGAAACCAGCGTGAATGATGCCGAGGCCGGTTGCGTCGTCAACAATGTTGCCGTCCTCGTCGATCTTCACCAAACTCGAGGCGGTGATTTCGTCGAACATCAAGCCGTAGGGATTGATGAGCAGAAAACGAGTGCCGGGCACGCGGGCGGAAAAGTGGGTGTAGATCAAGTCCGTCCAACGGAACCGTGCAGCGAGCCGGTAGGCCGCAGCAAGATCGCAGCGCGCGTCCCATTCCTCTTGGCTGACGCGATCCCGCACGGACGGGGTGTGGATGGATTTCATTTGCCTTGCCGATTCGCCCATGGTGTTCTCCTTTGTTGCCGCAACGGTAACGCAATCTTAAACCTTTTGTGTATCGATGTCTGACCACACATCCGACGGATACGTCCTCGCGCTGGTATGGCGCCAGAAGCCGCGTCCAGCTTGCCTCTCAGGCAAGCATAGCTGTAACACTGCGCCCCTGTTGGCTCCTGGCGCATCGCCCCAAACAGTTGCACAATAGAATAATCTTCACCAAACTTTTGTACGATTGATTGCGATTGACCAACTCGCCTTCCAGGCGATAAATTCATGGTTGGCGATGCGGCAATTAATTTTTTCTCTGCAGGAAAATTTCACGCGCAATGGATTTTTGACACGGACGTGTTTATCTGCAAAGTTTAAAACCACAATAAGGAAATCCATAAGTACTCGAAAGCGCTACGTTCGTCACCCGATTGGCAACGTCAGGCCTTACTTAATACGAAGACGTCGGGCTGCCAGAGCTCTGTTAATGGACTGACCATGGAGAGTAGCGACCCACAAGACCGTATAAATCTTGCGGCCGAAGAGGCGCGCGCCAGGGTTGACGCGCTTTACCGCACCGACTCGCGCCGCGTCTTCGCGACTTTGATACGCTTGCTCGGCGACTTCGATATTGCCGAGGAAGCGCTGCACGATGCCTTTCGAGCGGCGCTGGAACAGTGGCCGCGCGACGGCGTGCCGGCGAACCCGCGCGCGTGGCTCGTTTCAACTGGCCGCTTCAAGGCGATCGACGGCATCCGTCGGCGTGCGCGATTCGAGCCGTTGCCGGAGGACTTCGAGGAACGGCTCGCGGCCGACGCCGGTGAGGACTCGGATGATGAAAGTGTTGAAGACGACCGGCTGCGGCTGATCTTCACCTGCTGCCATCCGGCCTTGGCGCCGGATGCTCAGGTGGCGCTTACCCTGCGCGAAGTCTGCGGCCTTACAACGGAAGAAATCGCCCATGCGTTCCTGACCTCCGCGCCCACGCTCGCGCAGCGCATCGTGCGCGCCAAGGCAAAGATCCGCGACGCGCGAATCCCCTATCAAGTTCCGTCGTTGGACGAACTTCCCGATCGACTGGATAGCATACTGCGGGTCATCTATTTGGTGTTCAACGAAGGTTATTCCGCGTCATCCGGGGCGACGGTTACGCGCCATGACCTATCGGGCGAGGCGATCCGACTTGGGCGGCTGCTGGTCGAGCTGCTGCCGGAGCCGGAGGCGCTGGGGTTGTTGGCGCTTATGCTGCTGCAAGAATCTCGCCATGCCGCGCGCAGCTCGCCGGCCGGCGATCTAATTTTGCTGGGCGACCAAGATCGGTCGCTGTGGAATCGGGATCAAATCACGCAAGGGTCGGCGCTGGTTGAACGCGCTCTGGTCTCACCACGATTTGGCCCGTACACGTTGCAAGCGGCGATCGCCGCCGTGCACGCCAACGCGCCAATTGCCGCGGCGACCGATTGGGCTCAGATCGTCGCTTTGTACAACGAGCTTGCGAGGGCCGAGCCATCGCCGATCGTCGAGTTGAACCGCGCCGTGGCAGTAGCAATGCGAGACGGCCCTGAGGCCGGTCTCGCACTGATCGATACCATTCTCACGCGCGGCGATCTATCGGACTACCGCCTTGCTCACGCAGCACGGGCGGATTTGTGCCGGCGGCTCGGGCGAACGGCGCAAGCCCGAGCATCTTACCAACGTGCTCTTAGCTTGACCCAACAGGAGCCGGAACGACGTTTTCTTGAGCGGAGGCTACGTGAACTATTGGACTGAGACGGGCGCTCCTCTGCAAGACCTGTAATCCCCTGGTGTTGGTGTTGCTGACCGATAGGTTCGGCTTGATCGGTGCCGAGGGGGCGCCGCAAATGCTACCGGCTCTCAGTTCAGTATTCGCGGTCCAACTTGGATCTCAACGGTAGCGGATAACGTACTCACTCGAAAC
>JALYOK010000077.1 GCA_030856925.1 Pseudomonadota bacterium | reverse complement strand
GTCATGGAACGCGCCTATGCCAAGGCCGCCGAACAGCTTGGCAAGTTGCTCGGCGAAGTGAGCCAAACCAAGAAGCCGGCGATCCTCCCCTTACCGCAGCCAACATTGAAGGGGCTATCATGGCCGGCGCGGTCAGTACCTCCGACCGCAGCAGCGCGACCCATTGTCGCCCTCGGCTATCTCGAGCCCGAAGGCTGAGCAAGCGCGAACAGGCGATCGAGCAGCTTACCGGCAACGGAAGCGCCGTGATCTTCGCTGCGTAACAAGTACACGACCGGATGGGCGGCGTGGGTATTGACGCCGCCCTCACCGTGTTGCTGCCATAGCGAGCTCAGCGTGCGCTCGAGATGCGCCACGTCGGTGCTGCGATCGACCAAAAAAGTGATCTTCTCCAGCGTGACATGCTCGAGCAGCAATCCCAATTCGAATTCGCAACCACGATTTGTGGCGCGGAAGCTGCGCAAATCCATCAGCACCGCTTCGCTGCGCGCCGCCAGCGCATGCACACACGCGCGCCAAGTGTTGTCGCGGCAAAAGAAGTCGTTCAACGCATAACGTCCATCGGCGCTCGGCACCCCGGCCGCGCGCTGCAGCTTGGATGTGAGCGTGGCGGCGTCAGCGATGTAGGCATCGCCTAGCCGGCCGCTTAGGAACTGAACGAGTTCATCGGGTTCAAGAAACGATGTGGCGATATCGGCACCGGCGATCAGATTGATCGGGCCAACATAGCGCCAACGTAATCCGATCTCATCGAGCAGCCGCTCAGTGCGCCGCGCGTGACCGAACACCCGCAGCATCAGCAGGTTAGGTGCGCGCACCTTCACCGAGTGCGTGCGCGACCAACGTAAGCCCGTTGCAACGACCAATTTGTACGCGATGAAGGCGAGCAATACCATCGGCGCAGCTGCCTTGAAGCCGGGCGAAAGCAGCAGCATCTCGATCATCGTGATCAACAACCACCAGCTATCCACCGTCAGCATCAAGTCGCTGGTTTGATCACGACGCAAGCGGCGCGCCAGATATCGGAGCCACATCCAAATCGCCGTTCCCGTGCCCAGCACGATAAGCGCGCGAAGCGGGGTAACCCATTCCAGCAACGTCGCGCTGCGAGTGCTGAGCACGACACAAGCTAGCGCTTGGAACGAGCCGAACCACGCCAGCGCTAACGCGATCGCCACCAGCAATGCGAGCAATCCGACACAGCGCAATGTGCGGTTACCCAATAGCCAAAGCAACAAAGTGGGCGGCGCCATTTCCAGCGCCCATAGCAACAACAACTGCCCGCGCGCACCTTCAAGACGCCCGCTGGCTTGCAGCACCGCATCGAGTACCAGCAGCGCGACGAAATAGGCGCCGAGTGTCAATGCCTTCGTCCTGGGCTGTCCTGTAGCGGTCAGCGCCAGCACGGGAATGATCGGCCACGCGTATATGAGCCAGGTTGCGGCGAAGCGCACCGGCGACAGCTCTATCTCGTTGAAGAAAAATAACAGCGCCGTGACCACCGTCGCGTGTACGGCGCCGCCGACGGCATAGCTGGCGCTAACACGGCGCAACGCGGAAGCGCTGCGCCCGCGAAGTGAAGCTGCTGCGCCACGTTCATCGAACCAATCGGCTGGTTCGATAAACTTAAGCATCAGCGACGCGGCTGGGCGATTTCCAACGCCGTGGCCGAGCGAAGGGATGGGGACCGCGGCGCCGGCCGCGTGGCGCATCGCCTTTTTGACGGCGTGGCGATAGAGTTGGAGTGTCGCCCAACTCAACACCAATGCGAGCGGCAGCGCGGCAAGCAGCACAAACGCGGCGAAACCGCGCACATCAAACTGACATTCCGGCGCCCAGTTCATCGAACGGGGGCTAGCGAGTTGCGTGATTCACTGCGCGCGCTTCAGTACACCTTTCGCAACCGATTGGCTTGGATTTCCGATCATATTCCCTTCGCGATCGCCCATATAACCGTCTGCTTGATCACCGATGGTCACGTGTAATTCCGCGCCACGCAAGACATACTCGACGACATAGCGGTGGTTGTTTTCAGATAAGTAACCGTTCGAAGCGCCCTGAAAATTGCTGCGCAAGGCGTATACCATACGCACCGGGTCTTTCTCGATTTCCTCCAACACGTAAGTTTGCACGCCGCCGCCGTTCGGCACGTATTGAATTTTTTGGCCGGGCGACCGAAGTTCTAATTGTCGGGTCAGGTCTTTGTTGTTCGTGTAACTGAAAATCGGATAACCGTCGCGGCTAAAGGTGACCTCGAACTGATAGCTTTCGCCGCCCTCGCTCACCGTTCCCGACCATACACCCGTAAACGCATCAGCAAGCACCGCGCAAGGCAGCAAACACACCGACAAAAACCAGACAAAGCGATGCTTGATTGCGTTCATTTCATCTCTCCTTTTCAATAGGACGCTGGTCAGTTTAACGCCGCGATTCACTGTTTATTCCTGCCGCCGGAGAAAAGGTTCATTGGATCGCGACACAATGGTGAATTTGGCATCGCCAATCATAATATGGATAGAACTTGCTGTTTCCCCGGATACCATTTAATTCCTTCCGGCGGGCTATGATTTCTAAGCAATGCTTGCCATCAAAATGGTGGATCGGGTGCGAGCCATGCGCGTTTCACTAAGGCGGCCTGGGAAGGGTGATGCGTATGTCGTTGAGATTGCGAACTCCGTTCGGCGTAACGGCCTATCCGCTGGGCGCTCGAGATGATGGCGGGTTTCGAGCCGCGGTGTCCAAAAGCCTGTGCGAAATAGCCGAACAGCGAGTGCCGCCGGAGCCGGGACGTCGAGCGTCACATCTACCGTATGAGTGTGGCCGCCTAGACGGGGTTGGGCTTCGTACAAAGTCACTCGATATCGCGTCGACAACAACCTCGCCGCGGACAGTCCAGCGATTCCGGACCCTCAACGGCAACCCGTTTCGCTTCACGCTGCATACCGACAACATGCCTCCTTGGCAGGCTGTTCGATTATAATTTATTCAAGGCGGCCACCCGGAACGCCACACCCATATTGGCTCTTGACAATGCCATGCCCGAAAGCCGCACCGATACTTCGAGACGGCACTTATCGAATTCGCAATAGCACAATCGGGTTTTGGCTGGAACAAGTCTTGTCGCCGGGATACTACTGAACTCTTTACCTACTGTCCTTGATAAAAGGTTCATGGTCGGATGTCCTGTAGAATAGGGACCTTCGATGAACGAAGAATCCGTCGTTTCCCAAACCGCCAAACCTCCGCGCTACCCTTTCCCATTGGGCCGCGGCTGTTTGTAAAGCCGCCATGCTCTATCCCAGACTATTCATACAAATGGAACAGGCTCGTTGGAGTCTCGCGAATGATGTGCCGTGGCATCGCTTCGATGCCACGCGCCTTACCGACGAACAGGCACAGACCATCAAAATGAACGCCATCACCGAATGGGCGGCGCTGCCGGCGACAGAGATGTTCCTGCGTGACAATCGCGACGACGGCGATTTTTCCGCCTTCTTGTCGGTGTGGTTTTATGAGGAGCAGAAACATTCACTGGCGCTGATAGAATACCTGGCGCGATTTCGTCCCGACTTGGCGCCGACAGAATCCGAACTGGCTGCGGTACGCTTCGAGTTCGATTCGGCGCCGGCGCTGGAAACCTTGATGTTGCACTTTTGCGGTGAGGTGCGGTTGACGCAATGGTATCGCCGCGCGGCGCACTGGCACACGGAACCGGTGATCAAACACCTCTACGGCCTGTTATCCCACGACGAGGCGCGTCATGGCATGGCCTATCGCCGTTATATGCTGCGGGCGCTAGAGCACCATGGTGACAAAGCGCGACTGGCGTTCGTAAAAATCGGCTTACTAATGACCAGCCGAAAAATCGGCAAGGCGATGCATCCGACCAATTTGCACGTCAATCGCGCCTTATTTCCCAACGACACGGTGCAAAGCCGCCTGCCGGACCCCGCCTGGATGGAGCGCTGGCTGGACGAGCAAATCTGCTTTGATAAGACCTGGGATGAACGGGTGATCAGGGTGATACTTAAAAATTTATCGAGCTTGTGTAAGCGTTCCTTCGCCACCGCCCAAGACTTGAGCCGCTACCGCAAAGAATTAGCATGACTTCCGCAGCGCCGGAGTTCGAGGCGAAGATTTGTCCGCCGACGGAATTAGTTCAACGACTCCTGGCATTGCCGAGGCCGCTGGTATTTAGTAATGGCGTGTTCGATATCTTGCATCGCGGCCATGTGACATATCTCGCCCAATCCCGCGCCCTAGGCGCGAGCATGATCCTGGCGCTGAACACCGACGCCTCGGTAAGACGCCTAAGCAAGGGCGACGATAGGCCGATCAACACATTGGAAGACCGCATGGCCGTCGCCGCCGCCCTGTCCGCGGTGGACCTCGTTACCTTTTTTGAAGATGACACGCCGCAAAAACTGATACTGACCTGCCGGCCGGACGTGCTGGTGAAAGGCGGCGACTGGCCGGTTGAGCGA
>JALYOK010000365.1 GCA_030856925.1 Pseudomonadota bacterium | reverse complement strand
ACGTAAACGTTGCCCGCCCTGTCAATTGCGATTTCCTTAGGACGAGAAAATTGCCCCCCTTGGCGCCCTACCGATCCGAAAGTACGCAGATACTTGCCGTTCTTATCGAACACCTGAACGCGGAAGTTACCACCGTCGACCACGAAAAGCGTGCCGTCGGGGGCAATCGCGATATCGCGCGGTAGGTTAAATTCACCCGGCCCGTCCCCGCGGGCGCCGAAGTCGAGGAGATGTTTGCCTGTTGCCGCGTCAAAGACTCTGACTCGATGGTCCTGAATACCCACTCCGCCCGTGTCGACCACGTAAACCCGGTCACCTGTCCGTGTCACGGCGAGGCCGGTTGGCCGATGCAGCCACTCGGGGCCGGCGAACTGTCTCAAGTACTTGCCGCTCGAGTCATAGACCTGAACGTATTTTGTCGTGCCGTCACAGACGTATAGGTTGCCAGCGCCATCGACGTCCAGCCCAAGTGGCAAACGCAAGCTGCCGGGATCATCGCCGCCGATCTGGGCAAACCGCTTCCCCGGCACATCGAACATCATGACCACGCGGCGTACGGTGTCGCTTACGTAGACACGACCTTGATGCACTGCCACGCCATAGGGCTTAGCGAACGCTTCTCCCGCCCTCTTCTCCCCGGTGACAAAACGACGAAAAGTATCGGTATCAGAGTCCTGCAACATGTCGGCGCTGCTATAGAGCGAGCGTTCGTAGATGAAGCGCGGCTCCTCGGGCGGTGGAGGGAATACCGGATGCGGTTGCGCCGTCTCCGGCGTGCGGGGCGCGACAGTGCAGGCGCCAATCGCAATAGTAGCCAGTAGCAGGAACAAACTCATGGTTGCCGATTGGGCGCCCATCGATACACCTTTCCACGCAAAAGTTCGAGCGCACTGTAGGATGCTATTCGTCATCAGACTTGGCCTGTGTCAAACTTACTCCGTAGCAGATGGTAAGAGAATAATCTTATAATCTTAAAAAAGAAACTCACATGGCGGCTTCCCACACCATCAACCGATATCGCGCCCCTGTTGTCCGCTTGAACCGCGTAGCGCTGATGCTTTGCTTCTGTATTGTATCGTTGATGTGGGTTTTGCCTTCGAGGGCCGGCGCACCGGCCGCAACCGATGATCGCCAACTCTCCGCGAAGCAACTGTATCGAGCTTACTGCGCGGTCTGCCATGGCGATCGCGGTGATGGCCGCAGCCGCGCCGGCAATAGCGTGAATCCTCCGCCGCGTGACTTCACTTCCCCGATTGCATCTCGAGAGCTAACTCGGGCGCGGATGATACGCTCGGTGCATGAGGGTCGCCAGGGCACGGCCATGACCGCCTGGAAAAGCCAACTGAACGACGCCCAAATCGAGGCGGTGGTCGACTACGTGCGCGCGAGCTTCATGCGCTCTGAAATCAATCCGGGAAAACAGCACCAGCGCGGCGCGCAAATTTACACAAAGACGTGTTCCGTATGCCATGGCGATCGCGGCAATAGCTCGCTCTGGGCACGCCAGAACTTGAATCCTGCGCCGAGGGATTTCGCGTCGCCCCAGGCGGGAGTCCAGCTGTCGCGCGAGCGTATGATCGCGTCTGTGACGAGCGGAAGGCCAGGCACCGCGATGATGGGCTTTGCGCGCCAACTGAGCAAAGAAGACATCGAAGCCGTTGTCGATTTCGCAAGAATCGCATTCATGGGCCGCACTGACGAGGCGAGTGGCGAGCCCGCTGCTGAGCCCTCCGTGATCAAACCGGCTGTTGCGCCACCTGCTGATATGATGCCTGAGGGCCTCAAGGGCGATGTCGCGCAGGGAAAACGTTTCTATCTTGCGAACTGCGCCACCTGCCACGGCGCGAAGGGTGACGGCAATGGGCCGCGCGCCTATTTCATCAATCCCAAACCACTTAACTTTCTGGCTACCGACTCCCGCGCGCGCCTGAATCGCCCAGCGCTCTATTATGCTGTGGCGTTGGGCAAACAAGGGACCGAAATGCCGGCTTGGGAAAAGGTGCTAAGCAAGCAGGAGATTGCCAACGTCGCCGAGTTTGTGTTTCAGGATTTTATTGCCGGATCCGATCCGCAAGCCCGCGCCAATCGATGAAATATGCGGCGTGGCTCTGCGCCTTGCTGTCGGTTGCGGCCTGTCGATCGGAGGACTCTCCACCTTCCGGTCTGCAGAACCCCGTTGACATCCTGAGCCGCAGTCAGCGGCACGCTGCCGGCCGTCACAGCAAACATGAGCTAGGCCGCCGTGTCTACAATTTCCGCTGCTACTACTGCCACGGTTATTCCGGGGATGCGCGCACCGTGGCAAGCGGCTATCTGAATCCTAAGCCCCGCGACTTCACCCGGACCCATCCCGGCCGGGTGACCCCCGAGCGTATGTTGGATGCGGTCACCCATGGCAGGCCGAACACGGCGATGAAAGCGTTTGCGGGGATCCTAACGCAATCCGAAATCGAGGCCGTCGTCGATTTTGTGCGCCAGGAGTTCATGCTCGCTAAAGCAATGAATACGCGCTACCACACGAAGGAGAATGGCTGGCCGGATCACGCCCGTTATCGGGCAGCGTTTCCTTTCGCCCTAGGCGAGATCCCCCTGGCGACACCATGGGAGGAGCTGAACGCAGAACAACAAGCAGGAAAGAGATTGTTTATGTCTTCGTGCCTCACGTGCCATGAGCGCGGCAACGATGCGCAGACGAACCACGTCACTTGGGACCCACGGCCACTGTCCTTTCCCCGCGGCGGCTATACCGCGAGCCGATCCCTCGGCATAGATGCCATGACGAGCCCAAGTC
>JALYOK010000033.1 GCA_030856925.1 Pseudomonadota bacterium | reverse complement strand
GCTCTCAGCCATGGTGAAGGAGAAGACCGGCCGCGAATTTTTGATTCCGGGCGACGTGCGGTTGAAGCTACTGCCAACGATCCATGCCGAATTCGATCGCGCCGTACTCAATGAGAAAGATTCCGCACAACCCTTTGCGACGGTCGAAGCGGTCAAGCTATCGCTGCGTCCCTGGCCGCTCTTCCGCAGTCAGCTTATTCTGGGTCAAGTGGAAATCGGCAACTTTAACATCGCGCTAAAACGCTTTACAAATGGCGCCACCAACTTCGACGATCTGATTCCCAAGGACGGCTCGCCCTCTATCTTGCGGTTCGATCTTGCCGGACTCACGATCAAGAATGGAACGTTGCGGTTCGACGATAAACTCGCCCAGCGAAAAACGCAGCTTACCAATTTGAAAATCAGCACCGGGCGTTTGACGGACAAAGTGACGACGCCCATTGAAGTTCAATTTTTACTCGCCAACGATAATCCGGCGGCGGTTTTAGAAACGAAACTAACCGCTCAACTCACGTTCGATTTGCCGGGCAAACACTACCAATTCACACGCACGCAGATTAACGCCCAAGGCGAGGCGGTTGGCGTGAAGCCGCTCACCATCGCACT
The DNA here is from genome assembly GCA_030856925.1 of Pseudomonadota bacterium. GTDB lineage: Bacteria > Pseudomonadota > Gammaproteobacteria > Burkholderiales > JALYOK01 > JALYOK01. The sequence continues at coordinate 9,059 of JALYOK010000033.1, read as the reverse complement.
CACCGCTAATATCGATGCGGATCTTGGGAGCGGGCGCGTCACTATCCAAGCGCTAAAGTCGGTCGTCGACGGCCGCTCCGGCACGCAAGCTATATATGCAGAACTCGCATCGCAGATGCTCACATCCGAGCCTAACAAGGCTTCTATCGATGCGGTTGAAGCGCAGGTGAAGATCAACGATTCCACTAGGAAAATTAATCTAAACGCGACCATCCCTACCTTGGTCAGCATCAGCGACAAGATCGATGCGTCGAGATTCAAACTGAATTTCTCCGTCGAGCAAGATAAGTGGCGTTCCACCGGTGAGTTGAACGGCGCAGTGGCAGTGGATCTTGTTCAACAGTTCGCTGCGCTGCCAAATATGACATTGAGCAGTAAGACGCAGCGCGATCTGTTGACCGTGGACATCAGTGCGACGGGCCCGATGTCGCTCGACTTGCGAAGCCGCGATCTCGATGCCACGAAGCTCAACGGCGTTTGGCGCATGCAAAACGAACCAGATCAGCTCGCCGGAAGTTGGCGCGCCCCGCTGATTGCGAATATTACCAACGGTAGTTTTTCCGTTGATGCGCTGGAGGGAGATTGGACCGGGAAGATTGCGGGCGCGACGATCGGCGGAAAGGTCAGCGCGCCGGTGCAAGGCAACTGGCCCACACGCACCGGCAAGATTCCTGCGATCGATCTTCAGACTACCGTCAATTGGCCGGTTAGTTCCCTGGAAGCCAGTATCCATGCGGATCTTGAGGCATCAACCCAATCCGATCAGATCGCAGCCAAAGGCGTTGCGTTCAAGGCCAGTGGCCATAATCCCCACGGGAAATGGCAGGCGGAACTCACCTCAAAGGTCAGGATGAACTTCACCCATCAACTCGCCGAGTTACCCAATTTAGCGGGCCGGATTAACTGGGTCGGCGTCAATAAAGAAGCGAAGCCATTCAATTTGAAGCTAAATGGCGCGGGCAAAGTTGACCTACCGCGCGAGCAGGTTCAATTCAATCTTAAAGCCGGGCTGGATAAGAGCAAGTTCGATGGCGCTTTCGGCATCACCGGTTGGGCTGACCCCGCCTACCGAATCGATGCGAACCTCGATCAACTGAACCTCGATCGTTATTTCCCCCCGGCGGCCAACTCCGATCAGGCACAATCGAAACAAAAGAAAACGCCGGCCTCCAATCTCGATCTTACCTTCCTCAAGCAACTGAAAGTCGACGGTCAAATTAAAATTGGCCTCCTGCAAAGCGGCGGCACAACGGCGCGCCACGTACGGATCGACATGGAGAGTGTCAATTCGAAACACACAAAGCCATGAACGATGCGGATTTCGCTGCACGCGTAAGCAATTGGCAAAAACGCCACGGCCGTCACGATCTGCCGTGGCAGAACACCCGCGATCCATACCGTGTCTGGCTGTCGGAAATCATGCTGCAGCAGACCCAGGTCGCGACGGTCATTCCTTACTACTCGCGCTTCTTAGACAAATTTCCGTCGCTTCGCGACCTGGCTCGCGCCAGCGAGGATGAAGTTCTCGCGGTGTGGAGCGGCTTGGGCTATTACTCGCGGGGTAGAAATCTGCTGCGCGCGGCGCAGAACGTTGTTGAAAAATTCAGCGGCGAATTTCCTCGTGCCTTCGATCACATCTTAGCGTTACCCGGAATTGGCCCCTCCACTGCGGCGGCCATCAGCGCGTTCGCCTTCGGAGAGCGCCGCGCGATTCTCGACGGTAACGTCAAGCGCATATTCGCTAGACATTTCGGCATCGCCGGTTTACCGGGAGAAGGAAAAGTTGAAGCGAAATTGTGGAACGCGGCTGAAGCGGCGTTACCGAAAAATGATATCGAACCCTACACCCAAGGCTTGATGGACTTGGGCGCGACGGTTTGCCTACGCGCCCGGCCACTCTGTCGCGCCTGTCCGGTGACAGATTCCTGCGTCGCAAATCGGGAAGGGCGCATCCACGAGCTGCCCTCGCCGCGCCCGAAAAAATCGGTTCCGGAAAAATCCACGACTATGTTGATCATCGCCCATGAAGGCGAAGTGCTGTTGGAGAAGCGCCCGGCGATCGGCGTTTGGGCCGGCATGTGGTGTTTTCCCGAGTTGCAAAATGGCGCCAGTCCAGGCGACGCATGCCGGGAGCGCTACGGTTTAGAGATTACACCTCTGAAACCTTGGAGCGTATTGGAACACGGTTTCACCCATTACAAACTAAGCATCACACCGCAACCCATCGAGGTTCGGAAAAAACTATCACGCGCCGCAGAGCCGGAAGTGGTCTGGCTTTCGGTCGACGACGCACTTAAGTGCGCGATACCGAAACCGGTGAGAGTGCTGTTAACCAAGCTCGATGAAAACAAAGATGCGTAGCGCGGGTTAAACGCACGGTTGGTTGGCGGTGCATGAATGCACCCTACTAAGCGTGGCTAGTCGAAAATGTAGGGTGTAATCATGCACCGAGCCGATCCGCCCCAATTCAATACATTGCCGCAAACCCGAGATACGGCGCGGCGTCGGTCTTTTTCCACGACGGCAGTTTTTCCACCCGTTCGGTCATCCACCGATTCAAATTCGGATGCTGATCAAGGGGCAACTTTTGAAAAGTATGCAAATGCATCGGCGCTGCGACGGAAATGTCGGCGATCGTGACGCTGTTGCCGCACAGCCACGGTTGATCGGCGAGGCGGGTGTCGAGGATGCCGGCGAGGAGATGGAAATTCGCCGCTTGTGCGTCGAGGATCTTCTGGTCGGGTTCTGCTTTGAGCAGCGGCTTGGCGACGTTTTCCACCAGATAAACGTGGCAGCTTGGGAACCAGGCCGAAGCGTCCCACAATTGCCAGCGGTGGATATCGGCGCGGGTTCTGGGATCCCTGGGGTAATAAGCTTCGGCGCCCACTTGGTCGGCGGCGTATTGCAACATCGCGTTGGATTCCCACAGCTTGAAACCGCCGTCGTCGAGCGCCGGTAGGCAGCCATTCGGATTTACCGCCAAATATTCCGGCGATTTTTGCCCTTGCGTGAAATAGTCAATTTTCACCGTGTCGTATTTCACACCCATCAGATCGAATCCGGCGAGGACTTTGCGGCAGTTCACGGTGCACGGGTCGTAATAAAGTTTCATTTGGTCTCCTCCAATTGAATATTTTGTTGGTCGGTGTTTCTACCGGACGGCGCGGCAAGACCACTCTACCAGGAATAATTTAAAGCAGCTATACTCGATTCTCGAGCAGGAATTGTTAGCTGTTTCCGCTTGCCACACCGATCGACAACATCAAGTACGAGACGAAAATCGCCATGGCTCAGGGATCGACTGTTCGCACCAAACTCAATTACACCGTGGATAACGGAATTCCGCCGGATTACTATTTTTACGAACCTGAACCGGGTACGAAACCTAATCCGCCGGGGACAGACACCCGCGAAGTCGACGTGCGCGACGGCTGGCCCAAGCTCAACGAATTTTCCCTCGATCGCGAAGGCTTTGAATTAAAGCCGTTCACGATTTTGTTCGATCAGTTCGACGATGATGCCGCCGTGCGTTCGACTTTTTACGAACAAGTCGTCGCGTTTGTGAAACAACACACCGGCGCCAATCGAGTGTTGGTGTTCGATCACACCATCCGTAAGCGCCAGCCGGAACAACAGACCACGCTCAATCGTCCTGCCGTGATGCTGGTGCATAGCGACTACACGGTTAAATCCGGCCCGCAGCGCGTCCGCGATCTGTTGCCCGACGAGGCGGACGAATTGCTTAAGCGCAGAGTCGCGTTTTACAACGTCTGGAAACCTATTCGCAATCGAGTGGAGGAGTTGCCGCTGGGCGTTTGCGATGCGCAATCCGTCGCGCCCGAGGATTGGCTTATCATGGAACTCAAATATCGCGAGCGCACCGGCGAGATCTACGTCACCCGCCATTCGCCGCAACATCGCTGGTACTATTTTCCGAAGATGGAACCGACCCAGGCGTTGCTGCTCAAGACCTACGATTCCGAAACCGACCGCGCCCGCTTCATGCCCCACAGCGCGTTCGAAGACCCGAATACGCCCGCCGACGCGCTGACGCGCGAAAGCGTGGAAGTCAGGACCATCGCGTTTTTCTAGCAACGTAACGGCCTGGCTGGGTGGCCTAGGCCAAAGCCGCGTCAATATTGGCTCGTAGCTATGCCGACGCGCCTTTCGGCACAGCCAAACAAAAAAATGTAGGTTGGGTTAGCGAAGCGTAACCCAACTAACCTTTACCTATGGCGTTGGAGAGGAAATAATCATGATCGGAGACCCAGTCGCTCTAACCATCCGCCGCAACATTTCACGCGCGAACGCCGAACTTATCGCCGCGTTCGACAATCAGCCCACCGGTTACGTGACAGACGCCTTCAACGGCAAAGGCTGTCTGGATTATCGCATCAAGCCCCTCGATCCGAGCTTCAGTTTTTGCGGGTCGGCGCTTACCGCGTTTTGTGGCCCCATGGACAACCTGGCGGCGATGGCGGCGCTAGATGTCGCCAAGCCCGGAGACGTGATCGTCATCGCCACGACGAATGACGAGACCGCCGCCGTGATCGGCGATCATTGGGCCTATTGGGCGAAAAAGATCGGCGTGGTGGGTGTGGTGTGCGATGGCTTGGTGCGCGACGTGGTCGGACTGTTGCGGGTCGGATTGCCGGTGTTTGCCCGGGGGCTCACGCCCAACTCGGGGTTCCGCAACGGGCCGGGCGAGGTGAACCTAGGCGTGAGTTGCGGCGGCGTGACGATCGCGCCCGGCGATATTATCGTCGGCGATCGCGATGGGGTCGTGTCGATACCGTTAGGCGCCGCGGCGGGGGTGGCGGCGACGCTCAGGCTCGTGCAAGAGAAAGAGATGGCAGTCGAGTACCAGTTAAAACGGGTCAGCGAACGGAAATTTTGGAACGAAGTATCGGTTCAGAATCGCGGCGGTGTGCGATATTTGGACTGACGAGTGGGAATTGATGATTCCTTAAGACCCAAGCGGGACGTGGATTACGCGCCGATTGTCTAGGGATTTTGTATTGCAGGCCTTGCATGGCCCGCAACTGCCGCAGCCGGTTTTTGCGGACGCGCGGACTTGCCAACGCGCCGCGCTCGCATTCGATAGGCCGAGGCGTTTCGCGAACAGAATAGCGTGCGACACAATATTGGCGCGGATCGCGATGGGCATCCAGCGCGATGTGGCGTAGAGCGCGGCGACCGCGACGATTGGATAAACGATGAGGTCTTGCCACATGTCAGGCTCCGAGCGCCAAGGCGACGCGATAGGTGAGGAAGGACGCGAGGTAGGCCAGCGCGAAGAGGTAACCGGCCATCGCGAGCACGTAGCGCCATGAATTAGTTTCGCGTTTGACTGCGGCTAAGGTCGCCACACATTGGGGCGCGAAAACGTACCACGCGAGCAGCGAGAACGCCGTGGCCAGCGGCCAGGTCTGCGCGATCATCGGCGTCAATTGGTCGGCGACTTGATCGCCCGCGGCCGATAACGCATACACAGTGCCGAGGGCGCCGACGGCGACTTCACGCGCCGCCAGGCCCGGGATGAGCGCGATAGAGATCTGCCAGTTGAAGCCGATGGGTGCGAACACGACTTCCAGCGCTCGGCCGATGATGCCGGCGAAGCTGTATTGAATTGCGGGGCCGGTGGCGCCATCAGGCGGAGCGGGGAAAGTGGAGAGGAACCAGAGCAGAATCATCAAGGTCAAGATGATTTTGCCGACCCGGTCCAAAAAGATCCACACGCGCTCCCACAGACCGATAGCCAAATTTCGCAGATTCGGCCAGTGGTAAGATGGCAGTTCCAGCAGCAACGGATGGTGCGCCGCGTTACCCTGCCAGAGCTTGAACACCCAAGCGACTGCCATCGCGCTAAAGGTGCCCGCGAAGTACAAACCAAACAGCACCACTCCTTGCAGATTGAATAATCCGGCGATCGTTTTTTGCGGGATAAACGCGCCTATAATCAGCGCATAAACCGGCAACCGCGCGGAGCACGTCATTAGCGGCGCGATCATGATCGTAACCAGGCGGTCACGCCAATTGTTGATGGTGCGCGTCGCCATGATGCCGGGGATGGCGCAGGCGAAGCTCGACAACAGCGGAATGAACGAGCGGCCCGACAAACCCACGGCGCCCATGGCGCGGTCGAGCAGAAACGCGGCGCGTGGCAGATAGCCGGAATCCTCCAGCGCGAGGATGAACAAAAACAAAATCAGAATTTGCGGCAGGAATACCAGCACGCTGCCGACGCCGGCGATCACGCCATCCACCAGCAAGCTCTGCAACATGCCCTGCGGAATGGCTTGCTTCACAACTTCGCCAACGAATTCAACGCCGGCCTTGATCGCCTCCATTGGCGCCGATGCCCAACTGAACACCGCTTGGAACATAAGGAACAGCGTCGCCGCCAAAATCACCATACCCCAAACGGGATGCAGCACGACCTGGTCGATGCTGTCGTCCCAGCGAGTATCCACCTGCGGCTCACGCACGGCGCCGGCGAACACACGGCGCACTTCATGTTGAGTGGACAAAACATCGTCGATGCTGGATGCCTGCCAAGTGGTCGCGGACAGCTTTGACGGCGATACGTGAGCGTCGATGTGGTCGATAAGTTTATTGGCGCCGCCATGGCGTACGCCCACAGTTTCGACGATCGGGATGCCGAGCTCTTGCTCCAGCTTCGCGACGTCGATCTCAATCCCGCGTTTGCGCGCGGTGTCGCTCATATTGAGCGCGAGCACCATGGGAATGCCGATACGTTTCGCCTCGATGGCAAGACGAAGATTCAGCTTGAGGTTGGTTGCGTCCGTTACGCAAACCACCAGATCCGGACGCGCTTCGCCTTGCGCCGTGCCGAGGATCACGTCACGGGTGATGGTTTCGTCGGCGCTGATGGCGTTGAGGCTATAGGCGCCCGGCAGATCGAGCAGTCGCACGCGTCGTCCGGAGGCGGTCGTGAATAGGCCTTCTTTGCGTTCGACCGTGACACCGGCATAATTTGCGACTTTTTGGCGCGCGCCGGTCAGCAAATTGAACAGCGCCGTCTTGCCGCAATTGGGATTGCCGAGGAGGGCGACACGCAACGGGAAATCGGCCGCGCTCATGGTTTAACTATCCACGACCACATAAACGTAGTCGGCTTCGAAGCGGCGCAACGCGAACGTCGTACCGCCGATGCGCACCGCAATGGGTTCGCGGCCAGGATGTCCGTGAGCGATCACTTTCACTTTTTCTCCTGGAACGAAGCCGATCTCGACCAAACGCTGGATCAGCGCTCGGTCGGATTCGTAATCTGATTTACTGACCGAGCTAATGGTCCCCGTCACGCCGATCGGCAGTTCCGCGAGAGTGAATTCTTTTGGGCTCATAGCCCTGGTCGCAATTGTCTCCCCGCTGCCGTTCATGGCCGCCGAAATTTCGGATCGTGCGAAGCGATGGCTGCCTACCGTAACCGACATTGCGCTCGTTGCCTAAAGGAAGACTTAAAAGTATTAATAACTTTAATAGTAATGAGAATAATTCCTATTTCAGTATATATCAAGTGGCTAAGTTACTCAACAAAACCCGGCAGGTATTGCCCCCCCTCAGTGCACCGCCTCGACTTGCGTTGGCGGGTAAAAAAGCTAATCTTAAAAACAATAATAAAAGGACAAAAACAAATGAAAGAAGAACTCGCTCTACTCGGGCGCTTGGAGGCAGATTGCCACTCTATACAGCGATCCTTAGCCATTATTCGATCTGCGCAGCGCATCGTGACCTTCTACACTTGCGATGAGCGCCAGCTTCTATTCAAGGAATACTCAATGCTCACCAGCTTTCGCGGAAACTCGCGGAATAGCGAAACGAATTCCAATGACTCGCTCGCAGTGTTCCGCCAGGATCATCCCGATCTCGCATTGATCGCCGATGTTTTGGCACAAGATGAGTCCATTAATCTGAATGGTCTAAAACTCAACCTGTAAAGGTTTGTTAACAAACTACTGCGGCGCCCGTTTGCAGCGTTGCGCGGTGCTCGCCCCGAATCCGGTCTGCTAAGATACCGCTCTTGGTTCAGCGTAAGGTATCCCATGGCGATTCAACAAATTCCCGTCACCATACTCACGGGCTTTCTCGGCAGCGGCAAAACCACGCTGCTCAACCGCATTCTCCAGGAGCCTCACGGCCAGCGCATCGCCGTGATCGAGAACGAATTCGGCGAAGCGGGCATCGACAACGAGATTCTGCTGCAAGATCGCGACGAACAAATCATCGAGATGAATAACGGTTGCATTTGCTGCACCGTGCGCGGTGATCTGGTGCGTATCCTCGGCAATTTGGCGGACAAGCGCAACAGCGGAGAACTCAAGTTCGACCGCGTCGTGATCGAAACCACCGGCCTAGCCGACCCCGCACCCGTGGCGCAAACGTTTTTCATCGAAGATAAAATTCACGAGCATTATTTGCTCGATGCGGTGGTGACTCTGGTCGACGCCAAGCACGCGCCGATGCAACTCAAAGAACATCACGAAGCGCAGGAGCAAGTCGGCTTCGCCGATCGCATTCTGATTTCGAAAAGCGATCTTGTCAGCGAAAGCGAAACCGCCGCGCTCAAGGAACGTTTGAAAAGCCTCAATCCGCGCGCGCCGATCAAATCTGTCCATTTCGGCAAGACCGACATCGCCGATATCCTCGACGTGCGCGGCTTCAATCTGGACGACATTCTCGTCATCGAGCCGGGTTTTCTCGAAGAGAATCATCACCAGCACGACGACGAAATTTCTTCCTTCGTGTTTCGCGACAAAAAGCCCTTCGTCATGGAAAAGCTCGACACCTTCCTCGGCGGCATCGTCGAAATCTACGGCGCCGACATGCTGCGCTACAAGGGCGTATTGAACGTACAAGGCAACGATAAGCGCGTCGTGTTCCAGGGAGTTCATATGTTGATGGCGAGCGATTTGGGCAAGCCCTGGGAAAATGCAGAGCGCGAGAGCGTGCTGGTATTCATCGGGCGGAACTTGCCGAAGGATGTATTCGAAGCGGGATTGCGCACCTGCCTCGTGAAATGACGCAAGCGTCGATTC
>JALYOK010000520.1 GCA_030856925.1 Pseudomonadota bacterium | reverse complement strand
GCCGACTAGTTCGCGGCGAACAAGCGATGTAGCGCTCGCTGCCCTGCCGGAGAGGCACGCCAAGCTTGCCTCTCGACAGACCATGCCTGGAACGCCGCGCTGGTACTGCCTGTTAGGCCGATGCCATGACACGTTTAAGCTGCGGCAATCACCTGTATCTCGACCTTATAATCCGGCGCCGCGAGCTTCGCTTCCACCGTTGCGCGCGCGGGGCATTGACCTGCTGGCGCCCAGGTTTCCCACACCGCATTGAGCGCCGGAAAATCCGCCATGCCGGGCAGAAAAACCGTCGCGGTGAGTATCTTCGTTTTGTCGCTGCCGACTTCGGCGAGCAGCTTGTCGATTTGCGCCAACACTTGCTTCGCTTGGCCGGTGATATCTTGTGTCGGTTCTTCGGCGACTTGGCCGGCGAGATAAACGATGCCGTTGTGGACCACCATTTGAGACAGGCGTTTGCCGACGTGATAACGTTGAATCATATATTTCTCCTCCGCGAAAATTTGTAGTTTAGCCGAGATAACACGTTCTGAAAAATCACCGATGAAGATCATTGTGCTGGGCGCGGGCGTGGTGGGGACGACTTCGGCGTGGTATCTCTCCAAGGCCGGCCACGAGGTGACGGTCGTCGATCGTCAACCGGGCGCTGGTTTGGAGACGAGCTTCGCCAACGGCGGACAGATTTCTGCGAGTCATGCGTTGCCGTGGGCGAACCCCGGCGCGCCGCTAAAACTGCTGCGCTGGTTGGGCAAAGAAGATGCGCCGCTGTTGTTTCGCCTGCATGCCGATTGGCAGCAGATCCGCTGGGGTTTACAGTTTCTGCGCGAATGCACTCCGGGCCGGACCCGCCAAAACATTCGCTCGCTCGTGACTCTAGGCATCTATAGCCGCGACCAGTTGCGCGCGCTGCGGGCGGAAACGAACATTCAGTACGATCATCTCGAGCGCGGCATTTTACATTTCTTCACCGATCAAGATGAATTCGAAGCGGGCGTAAAAGCATCGAAGATGATGAACCAATTCGGCCTAAAGGTCGATGCGTTGTCCGCCAAGCAATGTGTGAAATTGGAGCCCGCACTCGCGTCTGCCGAGAGCAAACTTGCCGGTGGAACCTACAGCGCATCCGACGAATCGGGTGATGCAAAATTATTCACGGAACGGCTCGCCGAGTTGGCGGCAAAGCGCGGCGTTGCATTTTGCTACCACACCCACGTCACCGATTTGGCGCGCACCAACGATCGTATTACAGGCGTGATGGTGCGCGATGTTCACGGTGTCACGAGGGAACTGAAAGCCGACGCGTACACAGTCGCCCTCGGCAGCTACAGCCCATTGTTGCTGAAACCGCTCGGCGTTCAAATTCTCGTCTATCCGGCCAAGGGCTACTCGGTGACGTTTCCGGTGCCGCCGGGCCGCCTGGCGCCCACTATCAGTCTCACCGACGAAGCGTTTCATCTGGTGTTCTCGCGCTTAGGCGAGAGACTTAGAATCGCCGGCACCGCCGAGTTCAACGGCTACAACACGGAACTCAATCAAGCGCGTTGCGAAAACATTCTGCGCCGCGCGCTGGAATTGTTTCCCGGTGTCGGCGAACGAAGTGATGCGGAATTTTGGGCGGGTCTTAGGCCTGCAACGCCCAACAACGTCCCGTACGTCGGCAAGACTAAATACCGCAATCTGTTTCTCAACACCGGCCACGGAACGCTAGGTTGGACTTTGGCTTGTGGCTCGGGAAAATTATTGAGTGATATCGTTGACGGACGTGCAACTGAAATAGCCCCTTAGCGAACCTTTCCACTGTGGGGTTTTTGCTCTACCCGCGAAACTCGATTATGATCGAAATGCACGCGCTGAGGACGCGCTGCGCCATAAATCGAACTACTCGATAAATCGTATGCGGGGAGGCAGCATGGCAAACCATCGATCCGACGAAGCACGGGTGATCGCGGAAGACATCAAAACCTTGCACGGCATGGGCTATGCGCAAGAACTGGCGCGCAGTATGAAGTCGTTTTCCAACTTCGCCATATCATTTTCCATCATTTGTATCCTGTCCGGCGGCATCAACTCCCTCGGTCAAGCCATCAGCGGCGCGGGCGGCGCTGCAATCGGCATCGGTTGGCCCATCGGTTGCTTGATTTCCTTCATATTTGCACTGGGTCTGGCGCAAATTTCTTCCGCCTATCCTACCGCCGGCGGTCTTTATCACTGGGGTTCGATTCTTGGGAATGTCGGCATCGGTTGGGTGACGGCTTGGCTCAATTTGATCGGGCTCATCACCGTGCTAGGCGCTATCAATATCGGCACTTATAGCTTTTTCATCGGCGCTTTCGGACCCAGCCTGGGCCTGGCCGATACGTTCGCGACCAAGGTAACCTTCATGGTCATCATCACCGCCAGCCAAGCGATGTTCAATCATCTGGGAATACGCTTGACCACTAAGCTCACCGACCTCAGCGGATATTTGATTATCGGTGGGGCTGTGCTGATGTTCGTGCTGTTCATGGCTTACGCGAAGGAATGGGATTTCTCGCGGTTGTGGACGTTCACCAACTACAGCGGTTTACCCGAGGGCGGCGCCGTGTGGCCGAAGACTGAAAGCCTGATGTTCGTATTCTTGCTCGGGTTGTTGCTGCCTATCTACACCATTACCGGCTACGACGCCTCCGCGCACACCTCGGAAGAGACCGTCGATGCGTCCCGATCCGTGCCTAAGGGCATGGTCCATTCCGTCATATGGTCAGCGCTGTTCGGCTGGCTCATGCTGTGCGCCTTCGTGCTCGCCATACCCGATATGGGCGAGGCCGCCAAGCAAGGCTGGGGGGTATTCTTCTGGACTTCCGATCAAGTCCTGCCGCAGACTTGGAAGATGATTCTGTACGTCGTTGT
>JALYOK010000516.1 GCA_030856925.1 Pseudomonadota bacterium | reverse complement strand
GGTGAAGACCAAGAACAGTTTCGCCGCCGGCGTTGCCATTTCGTGGATCTTCTCGGAGTCCAAGACCACGGTCGAGGCCAAAGAGTAGTCCACGGTTGACGGGCATACCATGCAGCAAAGCGCCGATCCCGCGAACCAAACAGTGCCGCTCACTATCAATCGCATAATAAAGAACTGGCTGATGCTGCCCGTGGAGTACGCGCAGATTTACGGCGCGTTCTTCATTTTTGGCGCCGGCGGCATTCTATTCTCCCTGATCAGCGCGATACTGTATCCGCTGCTTCCGCGAGCGTTCGGCGCGAAGTTGGGGAAGACCACGATACATCTCTTGTTCCGTTTCTACGTCTGGATCACCTGCAAGATGGGCACGGAGAAAGCCGACCTCAGCGCCCTCGATAGCTTGCGCAACGAAAAAGGATTGATCATCGCCGCCAACCACCCGGGGCTATTGGACGCGGTGCTGGTGATCTCGCGCTTGCCGCGGGTGACTTGCATCATGAAGGCCGAGATTTGGGACAACATTTTCCTGGGTGGCGGCTCGCGCCTCGCGGGCTATATACGAAACGACTCGCCGGTTAACATGATACGCATGGCGGCGGAAGAACTCGAACGCGGCGAGCACTTGCTGGTGTTTCCCGAAGGCACCCGCACCCGCAAGAAACCGATCAACAGTTTCAAAGGCGGCTTTGCGTTGATTGCAAAACGAGCCCATGCGCCGGTGCAGACCGTTTTCATCGATACCGACAATCCTTGCCTCAGCAAAGGCTGGCCGCTCTACAAAAAGCCCGACATGCCCGTGACCTTTCGCGTGCGGTTAGGGAAACGCTTTGAAGTGACTGGCGACATCAACACGTTTGTAACGGAACTTGAAAACTATTTCCGTAGCGAATTGCCGGCGCAGCGATGAGCGCGATTTCCTATTCCCATCTAGTCATTATCCCGAGCTACAACACCGGCGCCATGGTTATGGAAACCGTGCGCCAAGCGCGGCGGTTTTGGACGCCGGTGTGGGTCGTGGTCGACGGCAGCACCGACGGCACGGACCGCCAGCTTCTTGCACTCGCCGAGCAGGATCCGGGGCTGCGCGTATTGGTATTGGCCCAGAATTCCGGCAAAGGCGCGGCGGTGTTGCACGGGCTGCGCGAAGCGGCGAAGCAGCATTTCACCCACGTCCTGACGTTAGACGCCGACGGTCAACATCCGGCGGAAAAAATTCCGGAATTCATGGCCCACTCGATCGCCAACCCGACCGCCCTGGTGCTGGGTTTACCGCAATTCGACGCCAGCGCGCCGAGCTTACGCGTACGCGGCCGTGAGGTATCGAACTGGTGGGCCAATCTGGAAACCTGCTGGCAAGGCATCGGCGATTCTCTGTTCGGATTTCGCGTTTATCCCATTGCGCCGTTGATCGACATCATGCGGCACAACCCTTGGATGCGGCGTTTCGATTTTGACGTGGAAGCCGCCGTGCGTCTGGTGTGGCGTGGCATCTCGCCGATCAACGTGGCGGCGCCGGTGCGTTATTTCAGCGCCGACGAAGGCGGCGTATCGCACTTCAACTACGTGCGCGACAATGCCTTGCTGACATGGATGCACGCGCGTCTCATTTGTGGATTCGTGGTGCGGTTGCCGTGGTTGCTATGGCGAAAGATCTCGGGGCGGATTCTTTCCGCGAGCAAAGCTTAAGCTGCCTCTGCGAACAACATCGAGTCGGCGTTTATGGCCGTTTCCCGGTTTACGAACGATAAAACAGCAGCGCCGTCGAGCGCTTGATAAGCGCTCGTTGCGCGCGTGACGATTTCCCGTGCGAGAACGTCGAGTTGCGCCAGCATTGCGTCCATCCGCCGCTCGAAGGCGTCGTTATCGAGTTCATCGGTCAACCCGCGATTTAATTCGGCAAACCAATCAAGCTGCGACTGATCGAGCATGCGCGGTGGATTGTGTTGCTTGCTCACCGCGCTCCACGCGCGCAGAAATTGCTGCATGGCGATATTAAGCTTTTGCACATTTGCCAGGGTTTTCTGCATTCGTCCCATCACCACCACGTCCGTCAACCGGTTCTGGAAAAACAACTGGCACATCACACCCCAGTAATAGGCGTAATCCCAAATCACCTTGACCGGCATCACTTCGGCATCGCCGAACATTTTGTACTGACCCACGTACAGCGGCAGCATGTTTTGATAGAGCGAGAAATAGATTTGCTCGTAGATGTCGGCGTACATCTCCACCGGCCCGGCGGCCCGATCCTGGGCGATCAGCTCGGTGATGTAGGTGTTGGCGATGGCGATAAAATCGCTGCCCGGCGAATAGAATGGATCGAGAAACAATCCCGCTTCGCCCGTCAGCGCCCAGCGCTGTTTGCCGGAAAACACTTGCTTGCAGCCATAGGAAAAATTTTTGAAGAAAGCGAAGTCCTGCAGCTTGTCGCGCTTGCCGTCGAGCGCTTCGAACAAGCGCGGCTGATGTTCGCGCAACCACGTCATGGATTTTTCAAACGTATTGAGCGTGTCTAAGGGATGCAAGTTGGCGTCGGCGACGATCCCCACCGAATGTGACCCCGACGCCAGCGGGATGAGCCAGGCCCAGTAGCCCTCGCCCATCAGGTGATTGGTCGAAAGCCAGCGCTTCGGCGGGTTGCAGCGCGCCAGCCAAGCGCGATCGTCGGACCAGTCATTGATATCGATGCGCTCGGCGATGCGAAACCAAATGGCGTTGGCGTCGTGATCATTGCCCTGCGCCAAATCGAGATGGCGTTTGATCAGGCCGACGCGGCCCGACGCGTCGAGCAACCAGCGCGACGAGGCGTGATGCCTTACTCCCGCGCGCTCGTAGGCAACCTTGTGGCGCGACGCACCATTGCTCAATTCAAACTTGCGCACCACCGCGCCATCGACAAACCGCACCCCGCGCTCCTTGGCAAAACCCGCCAGCGCATTCTCGAACAAACCCCGATCGAGCTGATAGGCCGGCGTAGAAAGAAACCCACTCGCGCCCAACTCCGTCACGCGCGTGATATCGCGCTCGCCGTCGGAAAAGAAAAACCGGAAACCGAACTTCCTGAGTTGATGTTTCTGTAGATAGTCTTTTAGGCCGAGAACGTTGGCGAAATAGTGCGCCCCGATTTCCACCGACGATTCGCCGACCTTGTGGGCCGCTTCCGGTACGGGATGGGCGCGACGTTCCAACACCAGGATATCGAGGTCGGAAAATCGCTGCTTCAATTGCAGCGACAGGGTCAGTCCGGAAAGGCCGCCGCCCAGGATAATGACATCGTGTCGCTTAATCATGAAACCTCTGGATTATTGTATACCAGCCGTGCTGCGCTTGGGTCACTCGATATGCCCGCACCGGTTTGTCGCTGTTCTTGACAGTGTGCTCACCGCGGTACTCGTAGTGCAACGGCAGCATCGTGCCGATGGTATCGACGACGGAGCCTGAGACGCAGATTCCGCCGGGCTCGGCCAAGGTCTCCAACCGCGCCGCGACATTCACGCCGTTTCCATACACTTCCCCGCGATCGACGATCACCTCGCCGAGATTCACCCCGATGCGAAACTGAACGCGTTTGGCTTCCGGCAACGCTTCGTTGCGCTGTTTGAGTTCGCCTTGGATCGCCACCGCGCAGGTCAGGGCATCGGAAACCGTGGCAAAATCCGCGAGCACCGCATCGCCCGCATAATGCTTGACCACGCCGTGGTGCGCTTGAATCGCAGCGGCAAAAGCATCGAGGTAAGCGCTTAGAACGCGGTGGGTGCCGTCTTCGTCTTCGCCGGTCAAGCGGCTATAGCCCGCCACATCGGCATACAGAATCGCCGCCAGCTTGTGTTGTAGCGGTTGCGATTCTGTGGGCGAGCTGTCGGTGGGGCGGTTCACGATGTGACTTTCTCTGTTACTGATCCTTCGCTCATGTAGCGTCCTCCAACAGTACACGGCCCGCTTGCCTCGGTCAAATTGCGGTAGAACTCGTAGATACTGTTATTCTTGTCAAGCATTATTATGC
>JALYOK010000484.1 GCA_030856925.1 Pseudomonadota bacterium | reverse complement strand
CCATAATCGAACTCGCTCGCACCTCCGGCGCGCGCGTGCATTTGTGTCGCCTATCGTCGGCAGCAGGCGTCGCCCTGGTGCGGCAAGCGAAAGACAGCGGCCTCGCCGTCACTTGTGTCGTCGGCGTCCACCATTTGCACCTCTGCGAAATCGATATCGGCTATTTTGATGCTAACTGCAATTTCATGCCGCCGCTACGCAGTTCGCGCGACCGTGATGCGCTGCGCGCCGCCGCGATTGACGGCGTCATCGACGTCATTTGCTCCGATCACGCGCCGGTCGACGACGATGCAAAACAATTGCCGTTTGCCGAATCCGAGGCCGGCGCAACGGGATTGGAATTACTGCTGCCGCTCACGCTAAAGTGGGCAGTGGCTGAGAAGGTCGACCTAGCGCGGGCGCTGGCAAAGATCACTTCGGAAGCCGCACGGATACTGGGCCTTGAGGCAGGGCATCTTGCCGTCGGCCAGCGCGCCGATGTGTGTATCTTCGACGCGAACCAATCATGGAATGTCGATCGCACCGGCCTTAAAAGCCAAGGTAAGAACACACCGTTTATCGGCTTCGACATGATCGGGAAGGTTCAATACACGCTGGTTGAGGGGCATGTGGTTTTTCCGCATGGGTAATCAGGTGTGCGCGTGGGCAACAAGTTGCCCACCCTACACGCCTATATACAACAACCCGATAAATATCGGCTGATGCAGCATGTAGATGATAAGGCTATGGCGCCCACCGAACGCCAGCAATTTCGCGACGGGATTGTGAAATTCCATTTTGGAATTCTTCTCCAACCAGCTATAGAGTTGCGCGCGTCGCGCGAGGAACATGCCGACTAGCACCACGCCGAACCACGGCAGCAGCGGCACGTAGTCCTCCGTGTGCGGCTTGTGGGTCATCATGCCGATCCATTGCAGAGGCGGCTGATCAAAAAACGGCAGTTTCAGGCTGGTTCCGAATACGATCAACGTCGCACCGAGGATCAAGTTTAGCCACGTGAAGCGCAGAAACGCCAAGCCCAATACGCTCGCGGCGAAAACGAAATGTAATATCCCGAAGAAGATAAAGGTCTGCGGGAAAATGAAATAGCTCCCCACACTTGCGAGGACGGCGCAGGCGCCGACGGCTAGCAGGCGCTTGCCGTAGCGCTTGCAATCGAGTTTGCGTCCTGGGCCTAGCACTAAACTCACGCCGACTAAGCCGGAAAACAGACTCACGATCAGCGCGCGAAAGCTGAGCCAGCGGATATCGTTATTGAAATCGAACGCAACCACCCCGAAGTAATCGAGGTCGAAGATGAAGTGGTAGATGAACATGAGTGCGATGGCGACGCCGCGGGCCATATCCACTAACATGTAACGCCGCGCGGGTATTGGCTCTACGGACACTTTTGGCTCGGGAGCTGCGCTGGGATCGGGTTTACGTGGTTTACTCATATTCGACGATATAATTCTTAAATTCTAAGGAAGGCGAATTTTCAACGTATGAATCCCCTACTAGATTTTTCTGGTTTACCAAGATTCGGCGAATTTAAACCCGACTTTGTCACGCCCGCCGTTGATACGCTGCTGCAGGAAAGCAGCGCGGTGGTCGAGGGTCTGACCCACGATCCCACGGCGCCTACCTGGGACAATTTCGTGGCGCCGCTCGATAACGCCAACGAGCGCTTGAGTCGGGCCTGGGGCCAGGTGAGTCATCTTAACGCGGTGATGAATTCGCCACAGTTGCGTGAAGTGTACAACGTCAATCTGCCGAAGATCACGCAATTCTATGCCGAGTTGGGTCAGAATCAGGCGTTGTTCGCGAAGTACAAAGCGTTGCGGCAATCGCCGGAATTCGCGAGCCTCTGCGCCGCGCGAAAGAAAATCGTCGAAAACGAGTTGCGCGATTTTCGTCTCGGCGGCGCGGAATTGCCGGACGATAAAAAAGCGCGCTTCCTCGCTATTCAAGAAGAGCAATCCGCATTGTCATCCAAGTTTTCCGAGAATATCCTCGATGCGACCAATGCTTTTTCGCTTTATGTCGAAAGCGAAACAGAACTGAGCGGCATCCCGGCGGACGTGTTGCAAACGGCGGCGGAAGTGGCGCAAAAGGATGGCAAGTCCGGCTGGAAATTCACCTTGCACGCGCCTTCTTATGTACCGGTGTTGCAGTACGCGGACAACCGCGCTTTGCGCGAAAAAATGTACCGCGCGTATCTGACGCGGGCGGCGGAATTCGAGCATCCCGAGTTGAACAACGCGCCATTGATCGAGCAAATACTCAAGCTCCGTGACGAGGAAGCCAAGCTGCTTGGTTATCAAAGTTTTGCCGAGGTTTCGCTGGTGCCGAAAATGGCGAGTTCGCCGCAACAGGTGTTGGATTTTCTCAACGATCTGGCGCAGCGCGCCAAGCCCTATGCGGAAAAAGACGTCGCCGCGCTGCGCGAATTCGCCGAACGCAAGTTGGGCCTCACCACGATGGAGCCATGGGATCGCCCCTACGTCGCGGAGAAATTGCGCGGCGAGCGTTATAGTTTTTCCGAGCAAGAGGTGAAGCAATATTTCCCGGAACCACAGGTGTTGGCCGGCATGTTCCGCGTGGTGGAAACGCTGTACGGACTCACATTGGAGAAGAGCAGCGCACCGGTGTGGCACCCCGCTGTGAAATTCTTCGACATCCGGGATCGCAGCAAAAAACTCGTCGGCCAATTCTACTTGGACCTCTACTCCCGCGATACCAAGCGCGGCGGCGCGTGGATGGACGACGCGATCACGCGCCGGCGTGTGGGCGGCGGCATCCAAACCCCGGTGGCCTATCTCAATTGTAATTTCTCCGCGCCCGTCGGCGACAAGCCCGCACTCTTCACCCACGACGAAGTGATCACCCTGTTTCACGAATTCGGTCACGGCTTGCATCATCTGTTAACACAGGTCGAAGACCTCAGCGTCGCCGGCATCAACGGCGTCGAATGGGACGCGGTGGAGCTCCCGAGCCAGTTTATGGAAAACTTTTGCTGGGAGTGGGACGTTATGCAACATATGACTCGCCACGTCGACACCGGCGCGCCGCTGCCGCGGGCGCTGTTCGACAAGATGATCGCTGCCAAAAACTTTCTCGCCGGAATGGACATGGTGCGGCAGTTGGAGTTTTCGCTGTTCGACATGCATCTACATAGCGACTTCGATGTGGCCGGCCCGAAAACCGCGCAGCAGTTGATCGGCGAGATTCGAAAGCAAATCGCCGTGGTGTTTCCGCCGGCCTATGATCGCTTCCCCAACAGTTTCTCGCACATTTTCGCCGGCGGCTACGGAGCGGGTTACTATAGCTACAAGTGGGCGGAAGTCTTGTCCGCGGACGCCTACAGCCTATTCGAGGAAAGCGGTGTGCTGAACGAAATTACCGGTCAACGTTTTCGAAGGGAGATATTGAGCGTAGGAGGCGCCCGCCCGGCGCTGGATTCGTTCGTTGCGTTTCGCGGCCGCGAGCCAAAGATCGATGCTCTGCTGAAGCATAGCGGCATGCAGGAAGCGGCCTGACTAAGGCGCATCCCGGAGAACCAATACCAGCGCGAGTGTGCTGGCATGCCGTGCCAATAAGCATTATCCGCGCGGCTTGTGGCGACGTTCTAATTGCGCAAAACGCGATGGGCGAACCCATAATAAAGTTCACCCTCAATTTAAGTCAGCGCCGTATACTACTGTTTCGTTATGTTTTTTTACCCTCGATTTGAGAAAACGTATGCAAACCTCAGCAGCTCTACTGGTTTTAATTAGCCTCATCGCCACTTCGGCCGGCGCGGAGCTGTACAAATGGGTTGATAAGAACGGGAAAATAACTTACTCCGACTCGCCGCCACCCGCCGATGCGAAACGGGTGGAGAAGAAGCGATTTATCGATCGCGTCGCCGAGGGCGATGGTCTGTCTTTCGCCACCCAGAACGCGATGAAAAAACACCCGGTGTTTTTATTCGCAAACGATTGCGGCGAGCTCTGCGATAAAGGGAAGGCGCTGTTGGCCAAGCGGGGCGTGCCCCATGCGCTAAAAAATCCGGAGAAGAACATCGTTGACGGCAACGAACTCAAGAAATTAGTCGGCGCCCTGGAAGTGCCGACGCTGCAAGTCGGCAAATATGCCATCAAGGGATTCAACGAGTCGGCCTGGCATGGCGCACTGGACGCCGCGGGCTATCCGGAATCCGCCGGCCCACTCAAAGCCGGTTCGGTGAAGGAATCTAAAGACGCCAATTCCGTCGACGGCAAAGCGAAATCCCGCCAGGAAGAAATCGGCGGCGGGCAAAACCCGGGTAACGAAACGCCGGAAGAGTCGGCCAACCAAGACAAGTAATGAAACTCGCAACGTGGAACGTAAATTCACTCAGGGTACGCTTACCCCACGTCCTCGATTGGCTGCAATCGGCGGCGCCTGACGTCCTCTGCGTGCAGGAAACCAAACTCGAAGATAAGAATTTTGCCGTAGCGGAGATCGAAGCGCTGGGCTATCGCGCCGTATTTAGCGGTCAGAAGACCTATAACGGCGTCGCGTTAATCACCAAACCTGACGCGCTCGACGTGGTCAAACTCATACCCGATTATGAGGATGCGCAAAAACGCATTCTCGCTGCGACCATCGCGGGCGTGCGCGTGATTTGCGCCTACATCCCCAACGGTCAAAGTCTCGATTCCGACAAATATCAATACAAATTGAAGTGGCTCGCGGCGTTGCGCGATTGGCTCGCAGCGGAGATTCAACGCTATCCTAAGCTTGCGCTCCTCGGCGACTACAACATCGCGCCGGAAGATCGCGATGTTCACGATCCAAAAGCGTGGGAAGGCAATGTGCTCGTGAGCGAGCCCGAGCGTGCCGCGTTTCGGGCCTTGATCGATCTTGGATTGAAAGATAGCTACCGCTTATTCGAGCAGCCGGAGAAAACCTACACTTGGTGGGACTATCGAATGTTGGCGTTCCGCCGCAATATGGGACTCCGCATCGATCATATTTTGCTCTCCGACGCGTTGGCGCCAAGTTGTATCTCCTGCATCATCGACAAAGCGCCGCGTAAATGGGAGCGGCCATCGGATCATGCGCCGGTGGTTGCCGAGTTGTCTCTTTAATATGTCATTCTGAGGCGCCGTTCGCTGCGCTCAAAGGTAAACTCCGTGATGAAGAATCTGCTTTAGGCAATAACACTACATCGCGACAAAATGCTATCGCGCAGGCTG
>JALYOK010000478.1 GCA_030856925.1 Pseudomonadota bacterium | reverse complement strand
GTATTACCTGAGCGTCCGTCCCGCCGGCGGCACATTCGATCAAGCGCTGAGCGATGCTGCAGTTGCTCTTTCCCAAGCGCTAGAAAACGAGAATGGTCGGATAAGATTTGCGTTGTCGGAGGAAACCGCGCGCCTGTTGCGTTCGGATAGCACCGACGACATTTACTTCGCCGTACGCGGCCCCAATGGAGAACTCATTGCTGGTGACCGAGATTTACCTGCCTCGATTGGAGCGATGCCGATGAATCAATCACGGGTCTACGATGACAACTTCAATCAACAGAAAGTGCGTGTGGCAGCGATTTCCACCGACTGTGGCAATGCGCGTTGTCAAATCCAAGTAGCCGAAACCCTCAATAAGCGCCAGGCTTTGACCAATGACATTCTTCTCGGAACGTTAATGCCTCAACTTGTCTTGGGATGTCTCGCCTTTGCCTTGATTTGGTTGGGTATCGGGAGGGCACTGAGTCCGCTTGCCCGTCTTTCCCTAATCATCGACCAGCGCTCCCCCCGTGACTTGGGCCCGATTGAGGAGAGTGCAACGCCCCAGGAAACGAAGTCGTTAGTAACTGCACTCAACGCATTGTTCGAGAAACTAAGACAATCCGGTCTTGCACAGCAGCGTTTCATCGCCACCGCAGCGCATCAGCTACGAACGCCTCTTGCCGGCTTGAAGGCGGAGGCCGAGCTAGCACTCTTGGAGTCCCCTCTGCCCGAAATGCGCCACATGCTTGAGCACATCAATCAGTCCGCGGCTCGCGCGTCTCGGCTCGCGACACAATTGCTGGCCCTTGCTCGATCGGAACCGGATGCGCATCTCGTTGATCCGATAACAACCGTCGACTTGAAAACGTTAGTCGAAGAACATGTCGATGAGTGGGTGCGCATGGCAGCACCCAAAAACATCGATTTGGGCTTTGAGTTGAGGGCCGCAATCACCAACGGGAAAGCCATCTTGTTGCGGGAATTGATGCGAAATCTGGTGCACAACGCGCTTGAATATTCGCCGGCGAATGCAAAAGTGACCCTCCGTTGCGGCGCCATTGCAGGTAATTGTTTTTTTGAAGTTGAAGACAGCGGCTCCGGGATTCCTGCCGAGTATCGCCAGAAAGCCTTTGAGCCTTTCTTCCGCTTGCCAGGTACTTCTGGCACTGGCAGTGGGCTTGGCCTTGCAATTGCGAAGGAAGTGACGCTGGCCCACGAAGGCGACATTGAAATTAGCGCAGCTCCTGGTGGAAAGGGGGCGCTCTTACGTGTTTCGTTTCCAAGTAATGCCAGGGTGAATTGACAACATCGGCGGAGAGATTCCAGACGTATTGAGCGTTTGTGGCCGCGCCCAGCGGCTTTCGCAATCGCATCCGGACCTGATGAAAACTAAGACCCGTTCTTAAAGCAGGCCGATAACACTATGAAACTGAAAGAACTCGGTCCCGGCCTCATCACCGGCGCCGCAGACGACGACCCGAGTGGCATCGCGACCTACTCACAGGCGGGCGCCCAATTTGGCTTCAACATGCTATGGACGGTTGTATTCACGTTCCCTTTGATGGCTGGGATTCAGATGATCAGTGCGCGTCTGGGTTGCCTAACCGGGCGTGGTCTGGCTGCCAATATAAAAATCCAATTTTCACAGCCGCTGCTCTACAGCATTGTGGGGTTCCTTTTGCTCGCCAACACCATTAATATCGCGGCGGATATCGCGGCGATGAGCGAAGCGTTGCGATTGCTGGTCGGTGGCTCCGCGCACGTTTATTCGGTGACCTTTGGCTTGTTGTGCTTGGTTCTGCAAGTGTTCCTGCGTTACGAAACGTATGTGCGATATCTGAAGTGGCTGACGTTGGGGCTCCTAGCCTACGTTGCGGTCGTCTTCACCATTCATGTACCGTGGCTCACGGTAGCCGAACGCGTAGTCTGGCCGCACCTTACCCTGAACAACGATACTATTACGATGATAGTAGCGTCTTTGGGACCACCATTAGTCCGTATCTCTTTTTTTGGCAGGCGGGGCAGGAAGTCGAAGAT
>JALYOK010000459.1 GCA_030856925.1 Pseudomonadota bacterium | reverse complement strand
GCCTGGACGGGGTGGCCTGGGGGCAGATCCGCACCAGTACGGGGTGGCCTCGGGCCATTGCCTCCAGGCCGATGTAGATAATGTAGCGCGGGTTCCACGTCCCATTTCACAACCTCAAAATGGCAAGTGGGAACGCTACTGCGCCGTCCAACCCCCATCGACAATTAAATGTGTCCCGGTGATCATCAAAGCGGCGGGGGAGGCGAGAAACACGGCCGCGGCCATGATGTCCTCCAGCCGCGCCAACTTGCCCATCGGAATTTTCGACATCACGAAGTCACGCTTCTCGGGTGTATCGACGATGCGTCGCACCAGCGGCGTATCGGTGAAAGTCGGGCCGATACTGTTGACGCGGATTTTATTTGGCGCCAGTTCCACCGCCATCGCCTTGGTCAAGCCTTCCAACGCGTGTTTGGTCATGCAATAGACCGTTCGGTTCGGCGAACCGACATGTCCCATTTGCGACGACAGGTTAATGATGGCGGCATCTGTCCGCGACGTGTCTTCCAGCATCTTGCGTGCGGCGGCCTGCGCGACGACGAACGCCGCGCGCACATTGAGATCGAGCATCGCATCCAGATGCTGATCGGACACTTCGACGAAAGGCTCGGGAAAATTCGTGCCGGCGTTGTTGATCAGAACGTCCAGGCGCCGCAACGCGGAGATTACCTGGCGTGTCGCTTCCGATTTTGTGATATCACATACGATCACCTGGGAATATCCACCGCGATCTGATATGGCTTTGGACGTTTGATCCAAACTCGATTGAGTTCTTCCGATTAACATCACGTCAGCGCCGGATTGGGCGAGGCCCATCGCGATTGCCGCGCCGATGCCGGTACCCGCGCCCGTCACCAGCGCCACTTTTCCGTCGAGGCGGAAAGAGGGTAAGTTCAGTTGCTGATCTTCATCTGGCTTAGCCATTTCTTATTCTTAACCAGCAGCTTTTTTCAAGCCGCCATAGCGCCGCACCCGCAAATCCGCTTGCTCTTTGTGCCCCGCAAATCCTTCCAGCGCGCAAAGTCTTGAGCATACTTCGCCGATCGCAGCGCTCGCTTCGGGCTTCACCTTTTGATAGGTGCAAGTCTTGATGAATTTGCCGACCCACAGGCCGCCGGTGTAGCGCGCGGCTTTACGCGTCGGCAAGGTGTGATTGGTGCCGATCACTTTATCGCCATAGGCGACGTTGGTTTCCGGGCCCAAGAACAGCGCGCCATAGTTGGTCATGTTCTGCAAAAAATAATCCGGATCTCGCGTCATCACCTGTACGTGTTCCGAGGCGATGCGATCCGCTTCGCGCACCATTTCCGCATCGTCTTGGCAGAGGATGATTTCGCCGTAGTCGCGCCACGCGATTCCAGCGACTTCACCCGTTGCGAGAATCTTCAATTGCCGTTCCACTTCCGCGGGCGCTTCGCTCGCGAGTTTTTCGCTGGTAGTCAGCAAGATCGCCGGCGAGTTCGGGCCGTGTTCGGCTTGGCCGAGGAGATCGACCACCGCCATTTCCGCATCGCAGGTATCGTCGGCGATGATTAAAGTTTCTGTCGGGCCGGCCAATAGGTCAAGGCCGCAGCGGCCGAATAATTGGCGCTTCGCTTCCGCGACGTAGGCGTTGCCGGGGCCGACCAACATGTCGACCGGCTCCAGCCCGCCCATACCCAGCGCCATCGCGCCGATCGCTTGCACGCCGCCCAGAACATAAATCTCGTCGGCGCCGCCCAAGTGCATTGCCGTGATGATGGCCGCTGCCGGCTTGCCCTGGAACGGCGGCGCGCAGGAGACGATGCGCTTCACGCCGGCGACTCGCGCGGTGACGATGCTCATGTGGGCGGATGCGAGCAACGGATATTTGCCGCCCGGCACGTAACCGCCGATGGAGTTGACCGGAATATTCTTGTGGCCGAGGATTACGCCGGGCAGGGTTTCCACCTCGACATCGCGCAAGGCATCCTTTTGGATTTGCGCAAAGTTGCGAATCTGAGTTTGCGCGAACTTGATATCATCGATCGCTTGCTTCGGCAAACTCGAGACAGCCTGCTCGATGTCAGTCGAACTGAGCTTGAATTCCTTCGGCGCCCAATTATCGAATTTCTGCGAATACTCGCGCACCGCGGCTTCGCCGCGTTTGCCGATATCGGCCAGAATTTGCTCCACCGTTTGACGGACTTTTGCGTCCGTCGCTTCGCGCTGATCCGCCAGCGCGCCGCGCTTCTGCCATTGAGCCATGATATTCCTTTGCTGCTGGTTCGAAAAAAATGTCGCTCGCGTGTTACTTCGGATTTAACGCGACTTTCCTCCCCTTCAAGGGGAGGGTAGGGTGGGGATGGGGGAAGGGACGCGTCGAATTGCTATAAACCCATCCCCATCCCAACCTTCCCCTTGAAGGGCAAGGAGCTCGTCGATCACATGGTTTCGCATATGCACCGCGCAAAGCGAGGCACTAGTCCCCGGTTCGCTTGATCGCCGCTTCGCCTTCCACTACCAGGGGACCATCGCGATACATGACGATCAAGGAGGGGCCGCGAAATTCGTATACTGACTGGTCGGTTGTGTAGCGAACCACCAGCACCGCGCCGCGATCCAACATCACCAGTTTGTCGGAGAAAAGTTTACTGCCGACTTGTATCTCGTGCCGCCGCGGTTCGCCCGCCGTACCGCCGCTGCCTTTGAGCTCCAGCACGTCTGCAACGGTCTCGGATAGTTGTTCATTTGCGGAGACGAGCTTGATCGCAAGCAGAAGCATCAGGATGAAGCGTAACCCGTTCATGGCGTTCAGGCTACGCAGCGGCGCGGATCGGCGATTCGGGCACATATATCGGCGCCACATACGGGCCTTCCGGCACGATGGCGACACGGCGATCGCCGCTGCTGCGTATGCTGGCGTCAATGGCTTGCTCGATTGAATCTACCATTCGTACACCCGTCAGCGCTCGCTGTTCAGCGCTGAGGCCGGTCGTGTACAGCGAAACCGAACCGACCTGCATCGGCTTCAATTGCATCTGCGTTTGCCACTCGTCGATGTCGGCATATTGTTTCGTGCTGATGTCGGCGAAAAATCCATTCGGTCCCAGATCGATCAGGCGGCGTTGCGCTTCGACGTATTCCGACGAACCCATCCCTTCGGAGCAATCGGAAGCGATGATGAGATTTCCGCCGGGCTCCAGAATATCCAACGGCCCGACCATACCTTTGACCGTCTGGTAATAAGTCTTGTCGAGCGGATAACCGGCGGCGCTTGTGACGACGGTTTTGAAGCGACGGTTGACCGGCACTTGCGAATAGTCGCGGCAAAAGTCGACGGCATCCAGATGGCTTTGCACGATCTCACCGAAATTCACAAATGACAAATTGCGATGTTCATCGATCACGGTGTTGAGCGCATACACCTT
>JALYOK010000449.1 GCA_030856925.1 Pseudomonadota bacterium | reverse complement strand
GTTTCGGGTTACGTCGGGATTGTGAGAAAATCGCGCAAACCTTTCGCTTGTAACCATGACATCCCCACACCAAGACAGTGCCGACGGACTCGACGGTTGGCGCGAAGAAATGTCCTCCGCCTTTCTTTACCGCTGCCTCGCCGCGCGGGAAGAGGGCACGCGTCAAACGCTATTTCTGGATCTTGCCACGGCGGCGGAGCGCCAGGCCGGAATATGGTCCGACCGAGTTGCAACGAGCGGTCACGCGTTGCCGGGATCATTCATACCGAGCATTCGCACGCGCATCGTCGCTTGGCTGATCCCACACTTTAATCCGCGTACCTTGCGGCCTATTCTGGCGGCGATGAAGGTGCGCGGCCTGTCGGTCTATCGCGGTCCGGTTGGCGCCACATATTCGCAGGAGCACGTGGACGAGGCCGGTCGTCATCGCGGCGTCAGTCACGGAGGTAACTTGCGCGCGGCAGTGTTCGGCGTGAACGACGGGCTGGTGTCCAATGCGAGTCTCATCCTCGGCGTTGCCGGCGCGGGCAGCGATTCGAGGATCATCGTGTTGTCCGGTGTCGCCGGCCTGCTGGCTGGCGCGTTTTCCATGGCGTCCGGCGAATATGTTTCGGTGCGGTCGCAGCGCGAGATGTACGAGCATCAAATCGATCTCGAACGCGAAGAGCTGAATCTGTATCCCCAAGAGGAAACCGATGAACTTGCTCTGATCTATGCCGCGCGCGGCATGTCGAAAGAAGAAGCGCAGCGATTGGCGGCGAGCATGACCAGCAATCCGGAGCAAGCACTCGACACGCTCACCCGCGAAGAACTCGGGCTCAATATGGATCAACTCGGTTCGCCTTGGGGTGCGGCGTCTACATCGTTAGTGTCGTTCGCAGTGGGCGCGGCAATTCCCCTGCTGCCGTTCTTGATCGGCGGCAGCGAATATCGGCTTGGGTGGTCGGTTGGTTTAGCGGGCGCGGCGCTGTTCGGCGTCGGCTGCGCGTTGAGCCTTTTTTCCGGGCGCAGCGCGTTGCTCAGTGGCTTACGCATGTTGTCAATCGGCGCCGCTGCGGGCGCGGCAACCTATCTGATCGGGACGTTGCTCGGGGTGAATCTGGGGAATTGATCGGCGCTGCACCGTCACTCGCTTTTCCTCGTAGTTGTCGACGAAAAATCGCGAGTCTTTCCGCAAGGCAACCGGGAGACCGCATGGATACGGGGTAGCCCTAGGTTAGCCACTGGCCTCGGGCCATTGGCTGCCAGGCCATGCCCTGCCACGAGTCAAGCTGGAGGGGCTGGCATAGGGCCATGCGCCACGTGGCAAGATTGCCGCAGCGCAATAGGACGGGTAGAGCGCAAGCAAATCCCATCCTCCGAGAACATTGGCTTTCGCGACGGTCGAACTAATGTTAGCATTTCACCCGCGCCGAAAGCTTACCCGCCCAACGCGCCGCCGGAGTGCCACCGAACCTAAGGTGGCGTGCTTCGTGTCAAACCCCTACAGGAGATAGACATGCAATCAGTCACCCTAGACGACAAATACGTTTCGACCCACGGCCGTATCTATCTGTCGGGCATTCAGGCCCTGGTCCGCTTGCCGTTGCTGCAACGCCAGCGCGATCTGGCAGCAGGACTCAATACCGCCGGCTTTATTTCGGGTTATCGCGGCTCGCCTCTCGGCGGGCTGGATCAGGCGTTGTGGAAGGCGGAAAAACAGCTCGCCGCGCAGCACATTAAATTCCAACCCGGCGTGAACGAAGAACTCGCCGCCACCGCCGTGTGGGGCACGCAGCAAGTGCACTTGATCGGCGAATCCCAATACGATGGCGTGTTCGCCATGTGGTACGGCAAAGGGCCCGGCGTCGACCGTTGCGGCGATGTGTTCAAGCATATGAATTTTGGAGGCACGTCGAAACACGGCGGCGTGTTGCTGGTGGCCGGCGACGATCACGGCGCCTATTCGTCATCGTTGCCGCACCAAAGCGATCACATGTTTTCCGCGTCCATGATCCCGGTGCTCTATCCCTGCAATGTGCAGGAATATGTCGACCTCGGGCTGCATGGCTGGGCGATGTCGCGTTTCTCCGGCTGCGCCGTGGCATTCAAGGCCCTGGCGGATACGGTGGAATCGTCTGCTTCCATCGAGGCCGATCCGTTCCGCGTGAACATCCAATTGCCCGATGATTTCGTCATGCCCGAAGGCGGTCTCAATTGCCGCTTGTCGAGCGATACGGTGGTGGCTCAAGCGCGCGCTCAAGAAGCGTTGATGCAAGACTATAAAATCTACGCCGCCATCGCTTACGCGCGAGCCAACAAGCTGAACCGCACCACCATCGATTCGCCTCACGCGAAACTCGGCATTATCGCCTCGGGAAAATCGTACCTCGACGTATTGGAAGCGCTGGACGAACTCGGCATTTCGGAGCAACAAGCTGCCGAGATCGGCATTCGCGTGTTCAAGGTCGCGATGCCGTGGCCGTTGGAACCGGACAGCGTGCGCGAATTCGCCCGGGGTCTCGATGAGATTCTGGTGGTCGAAGAAAAACGCCAGATCGTCGAGTATCAACTCAAGGAACAACTCTACAACTGGCAGCCGGATGTGCGCCCACGCGTGATCGGCAAGTTCGACGAGCAGGGCGAGTGGGTCCATTCCCGCGGTCAATGGTTGCTGCCCGCCAAGGCGGATTTTTCCATTGCGCAGATTGCCCGAGTGATCGCCGCGCGAGTGCAGCGTTTTCATCGGAGCGATGCGATCAAAGCGCGGCTGACTTTTCTCGAAGCGAAAGAAGCGGTGCTGAAAAAGGCCATCGACACGCCGCCGCGTCCGGCGTTTTATTGCTCCGGTTGTCCGCACAACACCTCAACCAAAGTTCCGGACGGCAGTGTTGCCTTGGCGGGGATCGGCTGCCATGCCATGGCCACGGCCATCTATCCCGAGCAGAACAAGACCATCACCCAGATGGGCGGAGAGGGCGCGCCGTGGATCGGCCAAGCGCCGTTCTCAAAGCGCGAGCACATTTTCGCCAATTTGGGCGACGGCACGTATTTTCATTCGGGTCATCTGGCGATCCGCGCTGTGCTCGCCGCCAAGGTCAAGATGACTTACAAAATTTTGTACAACGACGCCGTGGCGATGACCGGCGGCCAACCCATCGATGGGCAAATTTCGGCGCCGATGATCGCCCAGCAACTGGCCGCGGAAGGCGTGAAACGCATTGCTCTGGTCAGCGAAGAAATTTCGCGCTATCACGATCGGTCGCCGCTGCCTGCGTTCGTCACGATCCACGACCGCAAAGACATGGAAGGCGTGCAGCGCGAACTGCGGGAATTCGATGGTCTTTCGGTGCTTATCTACGACCAAACCTGCGCCGCGGAAAAACGCCGCCGCCGCAAGACAGGTGAATATCCAAAAGCGACGTCGCGCTTGTTCATCAATGAGGCGGTGTGCGAAGGCTGCGGCGATTGCGGTGTGCAATCAAACTGCACGTCGATCTTGCCGGTTGAAACGGAATTCGGCCGCAAGCGCATGATCGATCAATCGACTTGCAATCAGGACTATTCCTGCGTGCAAGGATTTTGCCCGAGCTTCGTCACCATCGAAGGAGGCACGCCAAAAAAATCGCAAGCAGCCAAACAAAAAATTCCGGTCGAATTGGAATCATTGCCTTCGCCGCCGGATTGTTCGGTTCAAGGCTCGTCGTATAACATTCTAATCACCGGCATCGGCGGCACCGGTATCATTACCATTGGCGCGTTGCTCGGCATGGCGGCGCACTTGGAAGGAAAAGGCATATCGGTCCTCGACATGACCGGCATGTCGCAGAAAAATGGCTCGGTTACCTCCCACGTACGCATCGCGCCGGAGCCCGGCGACATCCGCGCGCAGCGCATAGCCACCGGCGAGGCGGATCTCATACTCGGTTGCGATATGCTCACTGCCGGCGCCCATGACGCCATCGCGAAGACCCGGCCGGGACGGACCACGGCGGTCATCAACCTCCATCAACAACCGCCGGGCACGTTCGCACAACACCCCGATTGGCAATTTCCCGCCGACAAGATTCGGGCTCTGATCGACGAGTCGGTGGCCGGCCGTTCGTACTATGTCGACGCCACGAGGCTTGCGACTGCTTTGCTCGGCGATTCGATTGCGACTAATTTGTTCATGCTTGGGTTTGCGTTTCAGAAGGGGCTGATCCCGTTGCAAGAAACGTCCATTACCAAGGCAATAGAATTGAACGGGGTCGCGATCGAGGCGAACCGATCGGCGTTTACCTGGGGGCGTCGCGCCGCGTTGAACATCGATGCCGTCGAACAGGTTGCCTCGCCTGCGCAGCCAGTGGTGGTGCAGTTGCCACAAAGCCTAGAGACACTATTGCGCAAACGCATTGCGTTTCTCACGGACTATCAGAACGCAGCCTACGCTCAACGCTATGCAAACTTCGTGGAACGCGTGCGTCAGGCTGAAACAAAAGTGATTTCACGGGACGACCTGAGTAAAGCGGTTGCCCAGTATCTCTTTAAACTGATGGCCTACAAAGATGAATACGAAGTGGCGCGCCTTTATACCAACGGCGACTTCGAACGGCGGCTCAACGCAGCGTTCGAGGGCGACTACACCCTCAAATTCAATCTCGCGCCGCCGCTATTCGCCAAGCGCGATGCTCAGGGCCGGCTCATCAAAGCGTTATATGGCGCTTGGATGAAGCATGCCTTCAAGCTGCTGGCAAAGCTTAAATTCCTGCGCGGCACTGCGCTCGATATCTTCGGTCGGACGGAAGAACGCAAAATGGAACGTCAGTTGATCGAAGACTATGAACGCTCGATGGAAGCGTGTTTGCCAAATCTGACCAAGGAGAATCTCGCGGCAGTTATCGAGCTTGCAAACCTACCGGAACATATCCGCGGCTACGGCCACGTCAAGCGCGCGCACCTCGAAATGGTTCGCGTTCGCTGGCAAGCGCTCGAAAAGAATTTGGCTGGCGTTAGGCATGAGGCGATCAAGCCGAAACAAGCAGCAGCCTGAAGGATGAAGGACGAAGGATGAAAACTCACAATGAAGCATTGCCTAGAGGCGCATGGGGTAAGCCTTCTGGCGCGGCGCATTCTTCATCATGCATTTACGATGCAGGTTGCGTAGAAATTCCATAGCGGGCAGCCCAACCCAGACCATCTTCAGTGCGACCAAGCGGACGATACTCGCAACCGACCCAACCGCGATAACCTAACTCGTCGATCAGATCGAACAGAAAGGGGTAATTGATTTCGCCGACGTCCGGCTCATGTCTTCCCGGCACGCCGGCGAACTGAATGTGGCGGATGATTGCGATATTGTCTCGCAGGGTTTGCGCGAGATTGCCCTGCATAATTTGCTGATGATACAGATCGAGATGTAGAAACAAATTGTCGCTCGTAACGCGCTCGAGAACGCGCCGGGCCTGATCGACCCGATGCAGAAAAAATCCGCGCATGCCTTGCGTCACGTAGCGCTCGCCGCCTTGCACGACGTCCATTTTGTTATTGATCGGCTCGATCACGGCGGCGACTCCGATATCCGCCAATGCCGCCGCTGCATCGCCCAAATTGCCAACAAACGTATCTTCCGCCCGTTGATACGGCGTGCCGGGATCGTGCACACCCGCGAGCACATGCACGCACTCTGGCTTGAGCACGCGCGCGTAGGCGATGGTCTTCTCAAGGCCTGCGCGAAATTCCGTTTCGCGCCCGGGCACGCAGGCAAGACCGCGATCGCCCGACTGCCAGTTGCCGGTGGGAGTGTCTATCAGCGCGAGGGCCAAGCTATGCTGCTCGAGCAGGTCCGCCAGTTGCTGCGCAGGCCAATCGTAAGGTACTTGAAATTCGACCGCGCGAAAGCCGCAGCCCGCCGCACGGGCGAAGCGTTCGAGAAATGGCAGTTCGCTGAAAAGGTAGTGAAGGTTGGCGGCGAATTTCGGCATAGGTGAATTATGCCTCAGCCGGACGATGGGTTTCGCTTGCGCGCTACCATCCTACGAAATTATTGACCCGACCGCTGTCGAAACTGCAATTGCTGGCGCTGAATATCGAACGATAAATCTTGTTGCTTCCGCTCAAGTTCGAACAATTGATTTTGCGCGGGCGCGTGGTTGGCCTGGACTGGCGACGAAGAAATACGTGGCGTATTCTTTGTCGCCGCGTCTAATAAAAGTTGCTGCTGTTGTAATTGCTCCTGGGCGCGCCGTTGGTCGGCATTCAATTTCCCGCGATCCCGCAATTGTTTCGGCGCCGTCGTCGGTTCTTCCGGCGAGGAGGCTTGCTTTCCTTCCAGCATCGTTTGCTCTTCCTGCATCCGGCGTTGCATCTGTGCGGGGTGGAGCGCCTCCTCATTCTGCTGTGCGCCTGAAGAAGCGGAAAAAGTGCCGGACACGAAAGCGATAGCGGCAAAGATGCATTGTGGTTTCATGTTAATTTGGAATCGCTAGGCCAAAAATAGTTCCCATTGCGCTTTTTAGGGTGGGACTTGTTGCCTACCCGCGGGCCACCAAGTCAATAATTCTAAAGGGGGCAATGCGTCGAACAATAAACCCT
>JALYOK010000436.1 GCA_030856925.1 Pseudomonadota bacterium | reverse complement strand
TGCCATGCTTACCGGGCTCGCCATCGGCGCGCTGTTGCATCAAGCGGGTGTCCCGCAAAATGTATTTCAAGTCGTCGTCGGCAGCGGCGCCGCGGGCGCGGCCTTGCTCGACCAGCCGATCAACGGCGTGTTCTTCACCGGCTCTTACGCGACGGGGAAGCGCATCGCCGAAGCGGTCGCGGGCCGCATGATGAAATTGCAATTGGAACTCGGCGGCAAAGATCCGTCGTATATCTGCGACGACGTGAATATCGACAATGCCGCCGCCAGCACCGCCGACGGCGCGTTCTACAACGCCGGGCAAAGTTGCTGTTCGGTAGAACGCATCTATGTCCACAGCAAAATCTACAACGACTTCGTCGATTTCTTCATGCACGACGTGGAAAACTTCGTCGTCGGTGATCCGATGGACGAAAACACCTACATCGGCCCGCTCACCCGCCCGGCGCAACGGGACGTACTCGATCACCAAGTCGCGGACGCCAAAGCCAAGGGCGCGCGCGTACTGCACGGCGGTAAACGCATCCCCGGCCCCGGCAATTATTTCGAGCCGACCGTCTTGAGCAACGTCAATCACACCATGGAAGTCATGCGCGAAGAGAGTTTCGGCCCCATCATCGGCATCCAAAAAGTGAAGGACGACGACGAAGCCCTGTTATTGATGAACGACTCCAACTACGGCTTGACGGCAAGTGTCTACACCCGCGATCAAAGCCGCGCGGAAAGAATTCTGTCGCAAGTGAATGCCGGAACCGCCTATTGGAATTGCTGCGACCGAGTCAGCCCGCGCCTGCCGTGGTCCGGCATCGGGCATTCCGGTGTCGGTCTCACTTTGTCTCACTACGGCATTCAGACCTTCTGCCGTCCGAAAGCCTGGCATTTGCGCGCAGCGTGACCCCGGACGAAGCCGTCACGCGCATCGCGGCCTTGCCGTGTTGGTCCGGCAAGGTCGATCTCCAGCCCCTGCCGGGCGGCATGACCAATCGCAACTATGTAGTCAACGATCGCTCCCAACGGTTTGTGGTGCGCCTGGGCGATGATATTCCGCTGCACGGCATCCTCCGCTTCAACGAACGCGCTGCGAGCCGCGCGGCGCACGCGGCCGGTGTTTCGCCGCCAGTGGTATACGCCGATCACGGCGTGATGGTGCTGCAGTACATCGAGGGTAAGACCTACACGGCGGCGGATATCCGCGACCCGAGCAATTTGCCGCGCGTCATCGATCTTCTGAAACGCACGCACCATGACATTGCCCATTATCTGGAAGGACCGGTGTTGATCTTCTGGGTGTTCCACATATTGCGTGGTTATATTTCCAATTTGAGGCAAAGCCAGAGCCCGCGCGGGTCCTTGCTCTTAAGCCTAGTGCCGCGCGCAGCCAAGCTGGAAGCGGCTGTTGGCGATATGCCTCTGGTGTTTTCCCACAACGATTTGCTCGCGGCGAATTTCCTCGACGACGGCAAGCGTCTATGGCTCATCGATTGGGACTACGCCGGCTATAACAGTCCGCTATTCGATCTAGGTGGACTCGCTTCGAACAACGAATTCGACGACCGCCTCACCGAGACGTTATTGGAGGGATATTTCGGCCGTTTGGATGACGAGATGCGCAACCGTTTCCACGCCATGAAATGTGCATCGCTTTTGCGCGAAACCATGTGGAGTATTATGTCGGAGCTTTATTCGACCATCGATTTCGATTACGTTTCTTACACCGACGAAAATCTGAAACGCTTCGAGAATGCCTATACAGAATGGATGCAACGATTGTCATCCTGAGTGGGCGAAAGCTCTGCTTTCCGACGCCAATTGACAGCAGATCCTTCGCTGCGCTCACGATGACATATGAACGTGGAAGGTTCTGTGACTGGAAATCCTTATCATGCCCGACTATCTGATATGGCTCATTGCCGGACTGGCGCTCATCATCATCGAAGTGATGACCGGAACGTTCTTTCTGTTGGTGTTGGGCATCGCCGCATTCGCCGGGGGGTTGGCGGCCTACTGGGGCGCTGGTGTGTTGCCGCAGGTCGTATCCACCGGCTTTATCGCGGCCATTGGCCTCTTCACCGTTCATCGCTGGCGCCAATCGCGTTCCTCGGATGCGCCGCCGGATCGCCCCCTCGACGTAGGCGAGGCAGTAACGCTTGAATCCTGGGTCGACCAGAGTTCCAAACGCATCAGAGTGAAATATCGCGGTACGGCGTGGGACGCACAATTGGTCGGTGATGCGAATGTCCAACTCAACGACACACTTTATATCTGCGGGGTCCAGGGAAGCCAATTGAAAGTATCGCGTTCACCCACCGGACAATAACCCAAGGGTTAATCCGTAAACGCCTAGGAGAAGTTCAATGCTCGCAAAACTCATTGCGGTTCTGATTGCCAGCGCGGCCATCTGGAGTTTTCCGCCAACCCATAGCTTGGCGATTCCCTTTCTGCTGTTGGCGTTGATTGTCGTATTTGTCGTCGAAGGGGTTCGAGTCGTGCCGCAACAGAGCGCGTGGGTCATCGAACGTCTCGGCAAATTTTCGCGTACCCTAGAGCCGGGCCTCAACATCATCGTGCCGTTCATCGATCGCGTCGCGTATACGCATTCGCTGAAAGAAGTCCCCCTCGATGTATCGGAACAAACATGCATCACTCGCGACAATACCCAACTCGCCGTCGACGGCATCATCTATTATCAGGTCACCGATCCGCGCTTGGCATCCTACGGCTCGTCGGACTATATCACCGCAATCACCCAACTCGCACAGACGACGTTGCGTTCCGAGGTCGGTAAAATGGAACTCGATAAGACCTTCGAAAGCCGCGATGTGATCAATCACCAAGTGGTGGCGGTGCTCGATGAGGCAGGCCGCACCTGGGGTGTGAAGGTCCTGCGTTACGAAATCAAAAACCTCACGCCGCCTGCAGCGATACTGCATTCCATGCAAGCGCAGATCACGGCGGAGCGCGAGAAACGCGCGCTGATCGCGAAATCGGAGGGCCAAAAACAAGAGGAAATCAACCTTGCCGAAGGCCTAAAGCAAGCGGACATTCTGAAATCCGAAGGCGAGAAAGCGGCCGCCATCAATAAGGCGCAAGGCGATGCCACGGCGACCACGACGATTGCCGACGCAACCGCCGCCGCGGTGCGCACCGTAGCAGCCGCCATCGCATCGGAAGGCGGCATGCTGGCGGCCAACCTGAAAGTCGCCGAGCAATATATCGCGGCGTTCGGCAATTTGGCGAAGACGGGAAATACCTTGATCGTGCCGAGCAATCTAACCGACGTGGCGACCATGGTTCAATCGGCGATGACGATTTTGGGGCAGAAGAACGCCGCTGCTCAACCCACCACCAAACCGTAGTTGTCAGTTGTGAGAGCATTTCCCTCGTCGGCGCGAGTCGTCATTATCGGCGGCGGCATCATCGGCTGCAGCGTCGCCTATCATTTGGCAAAACTCGGCGTAACCGACGTTGTTCTGGTCGAACGCGCAAAATTGACCAGCGGTTCCACTTGGCACGCAGCGGGCTTGGTCGGCCAGTTGCGTACTTCCGCCAACATCACGCAGTTGCTGACGTATAGCGTCGAGTTGTACGACAAGCTCGAACAGGAGACTGGCCAAACGACCGGCTGGAAACGCAATGGCGGCCTGCGCCTTGCGTGCAATGCGGAACGCATGACGGAGATCAAACGGCAAGCGACCACGGCCCACAGCTTCGGTTTGGAAATGCACCTGCTCACGCCGAATGAAGCGCGGGATCTATGGCCGATTATGGATGTCAGCGATGTAGTCGGCGCGGCGTTCCTGCCAACCGATGGCCAGGTGAATCCCGCAGATATCGCTCAGGCGTTAGCCAAGGGCGCGCGCATGGGCGGCGTAGGGATCATCGAAAATTGTAGCGTCACAGCGATCGAGCAAAAAAATCGCCGCGTAACCGGCGTGATGACAGATCAAGGCAACATTCAAGCCGAAATCGTCGTCAACTGTGCGGGACTATGGGCTCGCGCCATCGGTCAACTCGCCGGCGTGAATGTGCCGCTCGTTGCCGTACAGCATCAATACATCGTGACCGAGCCGATCGCGGGCGTCGTTAAAAATTTGGCGACCCTGCGCGATCCCGATCGCCTTACGTATTACAAAGAAGAAGTCGGTGGCCTGGTGATGGGCGGCTACGAGCCGAACCCGATTCCTTGGGCGGAACGCAGCATTCCCAATGGCTTCGAGTTTCAACTGCTCAACGAGAACTGGGATCACTTCGAACCCATTATGGAACTCGCCATCGGCCGCGTGCCCGCGTTGCAAACGGCGGGTGTAAAACAGTTGATCAACGGACCGGAATCCTTTACGCCCGATGGGAATTTCATTCTCGGCGAAGCGCCCGAACTGAAAAACTTCTATGTCGGCGCCGGCTTCAACGCCTTCGGCATTGCCTCCGCCGGCGGCGCCGGCCGCGCGCTGGCGGAATGGATCGCGAGCGGCGAGCCACCGATGGATCTGTGGCCGGTGGACATCCGCCGTTTTGGTAAACCACATCAATCCGTCGACTGGGTGCGAACGCGCACGTTGGAAGCCTACGGCAAACACTACACCCTAGCGTGGCCCTTCGAAGAGCATCAAAGCGGCAGACCGCTGCGAGTGTCGCCGCTGTATGCCAAGCTCAAAGAAAATGGCGCGGTGTTTGGCGAGAAGATGGGTTGGGAACGCGCGAATTGGTTCGCACCCTGGGGTGTCGCCGCGAAGGATGCGTATTCTTACGGACGGCAAAATTGGTTTGCCCACGTGGGCGAGGAGCATCGCGCTTGTCGCGAAGCGGTTGCGCTATTCGACCAATCGTCATTCGCGAAGTTTACCCTCATAGGAAAAGATGCCGAACGCGCCTTGCAATGGGTCTGCGCCAACGATATCGCCAAGCCCTTCGGCAGTCTTATCTACACGCAAATGCTCAGTCGCCGCGGCGGGATCGAATGCGATCTCACCGTTGGCCGAGTCGCCATCGACGAGTTTTACATCGTCACCGGCACTGGCTTTACGACCCATGATTTTTCCTGGATAGAACGGAATATTCCGGAGGATTGCGATGCGCGCTTGAGCGACGTGACGTCCAGCTACGCCGTTCTCGCGCTGATGGGTCCTAGCGCGCGCGATGTGTTGGTCGCGGTGACCGATGCCGACGTCAGCAATAACGCTTTTCCTTTCGCGACTTTTCAAAATATCGCGATCGCCGGCGCCCCGGTGCGCGCATTGCGCGTGACTTATGTCGGCGAGCTCGGCTGGGAATTGCACGTACCGACAGAGTTCGCGCTGCGCGTGTTCGAGGTCCTGATGCAGGCCGGAGAACCGCATGGGCTAAGACTCGCAGGCTATCGCTCGATCGAATCGCTGCGCCTCGAAAAGGGTTACCGCGCGTGGGGCAGCGACATCGGCCCGGACCATACGCCGTTGGAAGCGGGCTTGGCGTGGGCGGTCAAGTTGAAGAAAGATATTCCTTTTCTCGGCCACGAAGCCCTGCGCGCGCTACAAAACCACTTATTAAAAAAACGCTTGGTCTGCTTTACGGTCGACGATGCTGCCATTGTACTGCTCGGCCGCGAAACCATTTATCGTAACGGTGAACGGGTAGGCTGGCTTTCCAGCGCCGGCTGGGGGTACACTGTGAACAAGAACATCGGCTATGGTTATGTGCGGCGTGCCGAAGGCGTGAGCAACGAGTGGCTGCAATCAGGAAATTATAGATTGGAAGTGGCAAGCGAGCACATCGCAGCGACTTTGCATGCCACGCCGTTGTACGATCCCGCGTCGACACGAGTTCGTGGCTAAGTTTGTTTTGTCGGCGCTTTCTAACTTTATCGAAAGGAACGATCATGTCCGTTGCAAGAGTCACTGAAATCATCGCCTCTTCCAAAAAAAGCTTTGACGACGCCGTTAGCATAGGCATCGCGCGCTCCGCGAAGACGCTGAAGAACGTTGAAGGCGCGTGGATTCAAGACCAAAAAGTCGTTGTCGACAGCAAAGGCAAAATCAGCGAATACCGCGTCACGTTGAAAGTGACGTTTATACTGAACTAATCGGCGGCGCGCGGATCGCGCCGCCGCGTCACGTTCCCAGCCCGATTCCGCGCGCCATCATTGCTGCGAGTATCGGCAGTAGAAATAGCAATCCAAATTGGATATGGATTCGCTTGCGCGTCGCTCGAATCGCGCCGGCGGTCGGCAACACAGCAGGATTCGCGCGCAATGCGTTGCGCCACCGAATATAGTCTATCGTCGGCGGAATCGAGAGTATGGCGATCAGCACGAACAACCCAAGCTTGGTCCAAAACACCGGATTGTCGGTGTAAAACGCCGCGCGCTTTGTGCCGTAGA
>JALYOK010000430.1 GCA_030856925.1 Pseudomonadota bacterium | reverse complement strand
GTTCCGTTCCATGTCAATGCGACGTTGGCGTTCCAGCTTCGCATCCCGTCGAATTTTCACAACCCGATGACCTCTCGCAATAGTAGGATGTTCGATTCGCTGCCGTCGCCTCATATTCGCGCCATCTCCGTTTGCGCATCCTGCTGGTGAGCAAGCTGTCCCGACAGTTGGCTAATGGAGCCGGCGCCCATGATCAGCACCACATCCCCCGGCTTTGCGGTCTCTAAGACAGTCTGGGGTAAGTCTTGAATCCGATCGACAAACATCGGTTCGACTTTTCCGGCCAAGCGCACCGCGCGTACTAGCGCACGCCCATCGGCCGCAACGATCGCTGCTTCTCCCGCAGCATAGACTTCCGTAAGCAGCACACCGTCCACCGCTGACAACACTTTCACGAAATCCTCAAATAAATCCCGTGTACGCGAATAGCGATGCGGCTGGAAGACAAGCACTATGCGACGATCGGGGTAGGCGCCCCGCACGGCCGCGACGGTCGCGGCCATTTCGACCGGGTGATGGCCATAGTCGTCGATTAAGCTAAACGAGCCGCCGTTTGGCAAATCTATTTCCCCGTAGCATTGGAAACGCCGTCCAACACCCCCAAACTCTGCCAGCGCTTTGACAATGGCGGCGCCGGAGACGCCGATTTCCAAAGCAACCGCGATGGCGGCCAGCGCATTTAACACGTTGTGGTTGCCGGCCAGATTTAGCGTGATGGATAGGTTATCTGCGCTGGTGTTCAACCGTGGATCGCCGATCACCGCTTGAAAATGCATGCGCCCGCCGTCGGCCCTGGTACCGACCGCCCGAACGCTGGCTTCCTCAGTCGTGCCGTACGTCATCACCGGCTTGCTGAGGCGCGGGATGATGGCATTGACGTTGGGATCGTCGGAACACAATACGGCGAGGCCATAGAACGGCAAATGCTCGAGGAATTCGACGAAGGCGGATTTCAGTTTTTCGAAATCGTGACCGTAGGTCTCCATGTGATCGGCGTCGATATTGGTGACCACGGCGAGTATTGGTTGAAGATATAGAAATGAGGCGTCAGACTCGTCGGCTTCGACGACGATGAACTCACCGCGGCCGAGGCGCGCGTTCGCCCCCGCAGCCTCGAGCCGCCCGCCGATCACAAAGGTCGGGTCCATGTTAGCTTCGGCCAAAATACTCGCGATCAAGCTCGTGGTGGTGGTCTTGCCGTGAGTGCCGGCAACGGCGATTCCCTGCTTAAGGCGCATCAATTCCGCCAGCATCATGGCGCGGGGAACAACCGGAACATGCTGACTGCGCGCAGCGATAATTTCCGGGTTATCGGAAGTCACAGCCGTCGAGACGACTACCACATCCGCGCCCTGAATATTCTCGGCCGCGTGCCCCAACATGAGACGAGCGCCGAGTAAAACGAGCCGCTGAGTTGCAGTGTTGCTGCCCAGGTCGGATCCGCTAACTTGGTAACCCTGGGTTAACATCACTTCGGCGATCCCGCTCATCCCGGCGCCCCCGATCCCGACAAAATGCACTTTCTTCACCCTATGCTGCATGGGCTAATTCCATGCAAACATGCGCCACATCGCTGGTGGCCTCAGGCTTGGCCAAGGCGCGCGCTTTAGTTGCCATTTCCTGTATTTGATCGCGCGTCAATGCTTTAATAATGCCCGCCAGGCGCTCCGCTGTCAGCTCCCCTTGTGGCACGAGAACAGCGGCGCCGGCTTTAGCCAGAAAACGAGCGTTCATCGTCTGATGATCATCGACCGCGTGCGGGAAGGGCACCAATATGCTCGCCACCCCCGCGGCGCAGATCTCGGCGATCGTTAGCGCCCCGGCGCGGCAAATAATCAGATCGCAGCTTCCGTAGGCTGCCGCCATGTCATCAATGAACGGTTTGATCTCGGCGGCGACACCGGCGTTCGAATAGGCGGCTTTAAGATCGGCGAGATGCTTCTCGCCCGCTTGATGGGTGGTGCGTGGACGATGCGTCGGATCCAGTAGGCCCAACGCTTGGGGCACAACTTGGTTCAGAATCTGCGCGCCCAGACTGCCGCCCACCACCAACAAACTGAGACTGCCTCGACGATCGATAAAGCGGCGGTGCGGATCGGCTAATGCCGTAATCTCCGCGCGCACCGGATTGCCGGTCCATTCAACTTTGACATTCGGTTTAAGCATTCGGGCGATGGGATTGGCGATGCCCTCCTCGAAAGCTCGCGGGAAACCGACAAGAACGCGATCCGCCACCAGCGCCAGCACGCGATTGCTTAAGCCGGCTACGGAGTTTTGTTCGTGTATAGCCAACGGTCGATTGAGCAGCGATGCCATCATGCCTGCCGGAAAAGTTACGTAACCCCCTACGCCGAGCACGACGTCGGGCCGCAAAGCACGTATGATGCGCGTCGATTGCCAAAACGCCCGCAGCAACGCCAGCGGCAGCATCAGTATCGGCAACAACCCTTTATCCCGCACTCCGGAAAAAGCGATGTATTGCATCTGGTAGCCACGATCCGGAACGACTCGCGCTTCCATTCCTTTGCGTGTGCCGAGCCAGACCACGCGCCAGCCCTGCTCTTTGAGGTGATCGGCGACTGCCAGAGCGGGAAAGATGTGGCCGCCGGTCCCGCCCGCCATGATCAGGATGGTGTAAATCATAGAGCAGATGATTTTAGTTCCGGCAAAATCGCCAACCGGCGCGACATCAAAATGTCACTCCCTTCATGAGCTGGCGATTTTCCCAGTCGATTCGCAGTAATACACCTAGGGCCATGCAGTTCGCGACGATACCGCTGCCGCCATAACTGAGTAGCGGCAGGGTTAAGCCCTTGGTCGGCAAGACGCCCATGTTGACGCCGATGTTGGTAGCCGCCTGAACAGCGAGCCACAGGCCTATGCCTTGGGCAACGAGGGCGGAGAAATAGCGCTCGAGGGAAGCGGATTGCTGGCCGATGATAAAGGCGCGGTAAACGACGAATAAGAGCAGGGAGAGGACAACAAAGACACCGACAAAACCCAGTTCTTCGGCGATCACTGCGAGCAAGAAATCTGTGTGTGCTTCCGGTAAATACAACAGCTTTTCGACACTTCCGCCCAGTCCGACCCCGAACCACTCGCCACGTCCAAACGCGATCAGGGCGTGACTCAATTGATAGCCTTTTCCGAAGGGATCCGCC
>JALYOK010000406.1 GCA_030856925.1 Pseudomonadota bacterium | reverse complement strand
CCTCTGGACATGCGCATGGATCAAGGCCAACAACAGGACGCCGCGCATTGGTTGAATCACGCGAGCGAGCAAGAAATCGCGGAGGTCATAAAAAACTATGGTGAGGAGCGATTTGCGAGGCAGATTGCAAGATCGATTGTTGCGATACGCCGTGAGCGGCCTCTTTCCACTACAAAGGAGCTCGCGGCACTTGTGGCAGGGGCGGTCAAGACGCGTGAGCGTGGCCAAAATCCGGCGACACGAACCTTTCAGGCTGTTCGGATTTTCCTCAATCGGGAGCTTGAAGAATTGGCGCTGGTGTTAGAGCAAGCAGTAGATGTATTGCTTCCTAATGGACGACTGGTAGTGATCAGTTTTCACTCGCTGGAGGATCGATTGGTCAAACGTTTTATGCGCGATCAAGCCCATCCCGACCCGGTGCCGTCGCGTTTGCCGCTTAAAGCCACTGAACTGCCACAACCTGCGCTCAGAACTATCGGCAAACCGATCCATCCGTCAGACGCCGAGGTTGCCGCAAATCCGCGCGCGCGCAGCGCCGTGTTGCGAGTTGCGGAACGGGTGGCGACATGAGCTACCCGGCGAGGGACCCGCGCAGCGGGATCGACGGAAAAGCGAATGGCGCCTGGCGCCCAAGCGCCGCCGCCGGCTGGTTGATTAGCGGTGCTGAGGCAACGACATGAGCTTCCATTCGAGCGACCGGTTATGACGCGGATCAACTTGATCCTGTTGTTGTTGCTGGTCGCTTGCAGTGTTTCGGTCGTATCGGCGCAGCATCGGGCGCGCAAAGTGTTCATGGAACTGATTCAAGAGCAAGAGACCGCCGCGGCGCTGGAAGTCGAATTCGATCGCTTGCGGTTGGAGCAACGTACGTGGGCAATGCATTCGCGGATCGAAAAAGTAGCGCGGCAAGACCTGAGAATGCAGGCGCCCTCGGCGGATCGTACCCATGTTATAAGTATCGCTGGAGTAGGGCGGCAGCGATGAACTATGCGCCGCGCAATCCAGCGCTTGGTCTCAAACTTGAAGGCTGGCGTTCGCGCCTGTTGTTGGTCTTGCTTTGTTTGATGTTTCTGGGGTTGGCGGCTCGCGCTGCGTATTT
Organism: Pseudomonadota bacterium; assembly: GCA_030856925.1. Lineage (GTDB taxonomy): Bacteria > Pseudomonadota > Gammaproteobacteria > Burkholderiales > JALYOK01 > JALYOK01. The sequence continues at coordinate 1,438 of JALYOK010000406.1, read as the reverse complement.
GCAGGGTATACGTCACGACTTTCTGCGGCAAAAGGGTGAGGCTCGCTACAGCCGGGTCATTGACTTACCTGCCAATCGCGGCGTGGTCTACGATCGCAACGGTGAGCCATTGGCGATCAGCACGCCGATGGAATCCGTTTGGGCAAGTCCGCCGGATGTGATCGTCAATGCCGGCCAGTTGTCGAAGCTGGCTAAGCTTCTCAGCGTGGATCGAAATGAACTTGAAGCCCGCTTCCACTCCAAACATCGCGGCTTTGTTTATCTGCGCCGCCAAGTGTCGCCTAACCTCGCCGCGTCGGTGACGGCTCTCGACATTCCCGGCGTATTCTTGCGGCGTGAATATCGGCGTTATTATCCGGCCGGTGAAGTAATGGCTCACGTGTTGGGTTTCACCGGCATCGACGACAACGGACAGGAAGGTATGGAGCTTGCGTTCCAGAGCACTCTTGCCGGACTGCCCGGCGCCAAGCGCGTTATCAAGGATCGCGCCGGCCGTATCGTCGAGGACGTGGAAAGCATTAAGCTTCCTCAAGACGGCAAGCCGCTGACACTGTCGATCGACAGCAAAATTCAATACCTGGCCTATCGCGAGCTCAAGGCCGCGGTGCGAGCGCACCGGGCGCAAGCGGGCGCAATAGTTGTGCTCGATGCACAAAGCGGCGAATTGATCGCACTAGCGAGTTTGCCGGATTACAACCCTAACAATCGGTTGCACGCCAAAGCGACGCAGATACGCAACCGGCCCGTGACGGATATTTTTGAGCCCGGCTCGACTCTCAAACCTTTTACGATCGCTGCCGCCCTCGATTACGGCAAAGTCCGGCCCGACACATTAATCTCGACGGCGCCCGGTTCCTATGTGATCGGTGGACGCACCATACGTGATGCGCATCCGCACGGAAAACTGACAGTCGCAGAAGTAATCCAAAAATCGAGTAACGTCGGATCAGCAAAGATAGCACTGTCGTTACCGGCCGAAGCCATGTGGGAAGTCTTTATCAACATGGGTTTTGGCGCCGTGCCCCATTCCGGCTTACCCGGCGAGGCAGCCGGGAAAGTGCGTCCGTTTAAGACCTGGCGGCCGATTGAACAGGCAACCATGTCCTACGGTCACGGCATTTCGGTAAGCCTGGTCCAGCTTGCGCGCGCCTACATTGCGTTCGCAAGCGGCGGTGAAATCAAGCCGATCACGCTGTTGAAATCCGAGGCGCCGGTGGAAGGCAAGCGAATCATTTCGGAACGCACAGCACGATCCGTTACCGCAATGCTGGAAATGGCGGTACAACCCGGCGGGACGGCTCCAAAGGCTCAGGTCCCGGGCTACCGTGTCGCGGGCAAGACCGGAACCGCGCATAAGCAAAGCGGCGGCGTCTATGCGGCGAACCGCTACGTATCGTCATTTGTCGGATTCGCGCCGGTGTCGGCGCCAAGATTAGTC
>JALYOK010000404.1 GCA_030856925.1 Pseudomonadota bacterium | reverse complement strand
GGTTCAGCCCCAGCGCAGGCTTGCGTTTGCGACCCGCTCGAGGACAGATGCTGGCCACCCAGCCCAGCCATCGCACACTCGGATGCGTTCAACTGCCGTTTCTAGGCAGAAAAATCCGCTATCACTTTTGAGCTAACGCTTCTGGCCGATGCCGGTTAGGCCGTTTGACATATCGACGTCGAGCGAAGCTCGAATTACGCTTCGCATCATCGTATTCAGGCCGGGAACGGCAGTATATGAACCCAACATTTGTACGTTTTGGTTTGCCTTGGCTGATTTTTGGGTCCGCGATATTCGCCCTCTATTGGACGATTTGGCATGGTGAAATAGCGGTGTCGATCCCGCCAACCGAAATATTTGCCAAGCACTCTTTACAAGCCCAACCGGCAGGCCGCTCAGATGCCATCCCAATCGGCATAGCTCATCGCGCCACGTTCCCGACCAGCAGCCACCCGGTTTCAGGCCCAGCAGTTAAACCCCCCAGCGCACCGGCGCAGGGTCGCGAGCAACTAACGCGTGCACGGCGGGCTGGCGGGACCGGCGACTTCGAAAAATTTACCGCAGAGCAAGACCCACACACCATCGCAAGCCATATCCACTTAGCGTTGCAGGATCCCGATCCAAACAATCGTTTTCGAGCCTTGCAAGAAAGTGAAGAGCAAGCAATCACTGTCCCGGCACACATTCTGCAACAGATAGCAACGAGTGACCGCGATGGCCCAGTGCGCATCTTGGCGATGACCAAGTTCGCCCAGGCCTCTGAGATGGATCCGGCGATGGTAAAGGCGGTTGCGGAAGCGGGACTGCGAGATAGCGATCTAACCGTCAACGCCTACGCGCGGGACATGCTGGAGCAGCTCGATCGCGCGTCACGTTTCAATGAAGAGGCACCACAGCTTTTGCCTGGTGACCCGACGGTGGAGTGACGAGACCGCAACAGCAAACATTTGACGTGTTCAGGCGCTATCCCGAACAGGCCGCGGGATAGGGCTTCCTTAAACTTGGCCTTACTACTTCAGGAGATATCATGAGAAAATTATTACTAGGCACTTTGTTTGCACTCAGCGCCGGTTCGGCGAATTTCGCGATGGCGGATGGTTGGCCGATCAGTGTCCTCGGCAATTGGAGCATCATCGGCAATCAGCATATCGGGACGCTCCATGTTGCGAGCCAGGCCGCGATCGGACACTGTCGGCGTATCACCGGCATCGTCTATCCCGGCACTGCCGTAGCACATCCGATCGAGGGATTTTATTGTCCCTTTAGCGGCCGCATCCAGTTCGTTCGTAAACTTCCTGCCAACAACGACACGCTGCAAGTATGGACCGGCAACGTTTCGCAAGATGGCGCGGTCGATCGGATGGGTGGCACGTTCACGTCCGTCAGCACCGCATTGGGTGGTGGCTCCTTGGGCGAATATAATTTTCAAGGCAGCAAATAATTTGGTAGTCGTCAGTTTCAGAACCTCACCATCAGGGTACGTGAACGTTACGCGCGGCGGGCACACAGTTTGGGAAAGGCTATGAAAACGAGGGACTCAAACACATTGCACTCCCGCCTTTTGGGGAGTGCAATGTGTTTCCTGGGTGGAGAGCGAGAAAATCGACCTAAGGGTTTGTTGAAAAACTCGTAGTGTAGTGCGCCATAATTAACGGGACGAATAAAAATGATGGATTTTTTCGTCTGGCGAGGCGCGAGGAGGCCGCATAGCGGGCTCTATGCAACGACGAGCTACGAAGCCAGACGTAAAAAGACGCATTTTTATGTTCTGTTAATTATGGCGCACTACACTAGGTTCGTTGCGCGGAAACGACCATTTGGCGCTCGTGGATCGCCGCCCTCGATCCGGCGGTTTTCCAAAAGGCAACGGCCTCATCGGTTATTGCTTTGCGAAGCTGGCGTCGGCAATACAGCCATTGTGGCATCCCTATGATCCATTCGAACCAATGCTTCGGGCCTTTTTCGACGCTGTGAAGTTGTATATTTTTGAATCCGCTTTGCTTAAGATACAAATAAAGATTGGGAAAAGTAATCGGCGTAATGTGGCCAGGGTCGGCTCTGGTCGCATCTCTAAGCCAGGAAGGAACGGCGGGAAAATAACCGCGCAACAAGAACTGAATGCGCGATTGCGGATACCAGACGCTGGGTGTGGAAATCACAATCGAGCCATCGGCCACAAGCCTATCGCGAACACTTTTCAGAAACATCAGCGGATTGCCGATGTAGGCGATTATTTCGCAACAGACCACACAATCGTAGAGCGGAAGGGATTCAGGCAGCCCAGCAGAAAAATCCATATTCCAGAAGTTCCGATAGCCTTGGGGCGCGGGGCAGAATAAATCAATGCCGTCGATGATCACCGTTTCGTTTAGCGCCTCCCCCAGCCATCCATGGCCGGACGGCGCATCTAAAATCCGATGCGGATTTATTTTCCGTATTAGCCGCTCCACCACGGTGCGGTAGGTTTTCCCCGGTTTATTTTCGCTCATACGCCGAACTCGTTTGCACGTCACTTCCCTATCAACAACGAATAGGCCAACCCCGCCAATCCACCCGCCGCAATTACCGTCACGACATTTACCTTGTAGCGAATCAGCGCGATGCCGGCAACGATGCCGATGGGTAGCGAGAACCATTCTAATTCGCCGCTGAAGGGCGCAGCTTCGGTTGCCTGCGGCCACAATACATGCCAGGCGAAGAATAGCGCGAGATTGACGACGACGCCGACGACGGCGGCGGTGATGGCGGTGAGGGGTGCGGTGAACTTGAGGTTGTTGCGCGTGGCTTCGACCAGCGGACCGCCGACCAAGATGAACAGGAACGATGGCAAGAACGTAAAAAACGTCGCCACGCATGCGCCCGCGGCGCCGGCCGCGAAGACCTTACCGGCGCCGAAGATTTCCTGGGTGACGCCGCCTAAAAAGCCGACGAAGGCCACGATCATAATAAGCGGCCCCGGCGTGGTTTCGCCCAGCGCGAGGCCGTCGATCATTTCATGCGCGGTGAGCCATTGGTACTGTTCGACCGCGCCTTGATACACGTAGGGCAAGACCGCGTAGGCGCCGCCGAAGGTGAGCAG
>JALYOK010000400.1 GCA_030856925.1 Pseudomonadota bacterium | reverse complement strand
GCGAATGACGGTGTGGGCGCCGATTCGCGTTCCCGAGTCGACTTGAATACCGGGGCCTATGACTGCGTACGGTCCCACCTCAACATCCGCCGCTAAGTGCGCACCGGGATCAACGATCGCGGTCGAGTGAATTGTGGTCACGATTCAACGCCTGGCGAGCGTTCGCAACGCGACCCAACGCGACCCAACGCGAGCCGCGCTAGACTTAATCAGAGGTTTCTTAAACACTCGGTACGCTAAAGAATTTTTTCGGTGCTCATCAGCGTGGCTTCGGCGACGGTCGCATCGTTAACCTTGGCCTCGCATTTAAACTTCCAGATGCCGCGCTTCGTCAGAAGAAGTTCGCTGTACAGCATCAATTGATCACCGGGAACAACCGGCCGTTTGAATCGGGCGCGATCGATGCCGACGAAGTAAACCACAGATTTATTATCGGGCCTTCGATTCAGGCTTTTAAAGGCCAAAATAGCCGCCGACTGCGCAAGCGCCTCGATCACCAGCACCCCCGGCATGACGGGGTGGTTGGGAAAATGACCGATGAAGAACTCCTCGCTCATGGTCACATTCTTGAGTGCGACGATATGCTTGTACGGCTCACACGACAGTACGCGGTCGATCAGCAAGAACGGATAGCGATGCGGCAAATGGCGCATCACTTCTTCAATGTTCATTTCGATCATTCCGTTCTACCCTTATATGCTTTACTTCTCGTTCGAGCGCTTCAACGCGTTCCAGTAGCTTATCCAATCGGCGAAGATGCGCCGTCGTTGTCAACCAGTCGCGGTTGCCCATGTGGGGCAACCCGCCGCTGTAAGTTCCCGGCTGGGTAATCGATTTCGTCACTAAGGTTTGAGCGGTGACGGTCACGCCGTCGCAAATGTCGACATGCCCTACGATTCCTGCCCCGCCGCCAATTCTACAATGCCGGCCTATGCTGGCGCTACCCGCCACCGCAGCGCAACCGGCAATCGCGGTATGCGCGCCGACTCGCACGTTGTGGCCGATTTGAATCTGATTATCCAATTTCACGCCGGATTCGATCACGGTATCATCGATGGCCCCGCGATCGATGGTGGTATTCGCCCCCACCTCGACATCACTGCCAATGACGACCCTCCCGACCTGCGGCACCTTAAGCCAATGGTCAGCGTCGAACGCAAAGCCAAAGCCGTCGGCGCCGATAACGGCGCCGGAGTGAATGATTACCCGTTCGCCGATTTCGCAATTGTGATAGATCACGCTATTTGCGTAGATGATGGAATCCGCCCCGATGCGCGTATTCGCGCCGATCTGTACCTGGGGATGGATTACCGCGCGCTCGCCTACTTTCGCTCCGCGTCCGATGTACGCCAAAGGACCAATCTGCGCCGACGCCGCGATCGTGGCGTCGGCCTCGACAATCGCCGTCGGATGGCATCCGGGTACGCGTCGAAGCGCTGGTGCGAACAGCGCTGCGACGCGGGCGAAATATGCGTAGGGGTTAACGGCAAGTATCCGCGGAACAGGGGTAAGATCGCGATCGGCCGGACCCACGATCACCGCGCCTGCCCGCGTCGAATTCAGTTGTGGACGGTAGACCGGGTTGGCTAAAAACGCGATCTCATCGGCGGTCGCGCGCTCGAGCGTACCAATGCCGGTAACCATCGTCGCTCCATCGCCGAGTACTTCCCCACCGAGGCGGGAAGCGATTTCGCTTAGCGTTAAGGCCATCGAATTGGCTTTAACCCATTGCTAATTTATTTGTCGGCCGCCAGCGCCTTAAGCACCTTATCGGTGATGTCGATCTTGTTGCTGGCGAATACCGCATCTTGCACGATGAGATCGAACTTCTCGCTTTCCGCGATATCCTTGATCACTTTGTTGGCGCGCTCTTGCACCACCGCCAGTTCTTCGTTCTTCCTCATATTAAGGTCTTCGCGAAACTCACGCTGAGAGCGCTGAAACTCGCGATTCAAATTGGCGAGATCGCGTTCCTTATTGCGCTTGTCGGCCTCGCTCAGGGTTACGGCTTCTTTTTCCGCCTGCGCCTGTAGATCCCGCACCTGCTTTCCCATCTTTTGCAATTCCGTATCCCGCGCGGCGAATTCCTTTTCCAGTTTCTTTTGCGCTTTCTGGGCGGGCCCAGCCTCGCGGAAGATGCGTTCGGTATTGACGAATCCGACCTTGAGTTCTTGCGCCGCGAGAGCCTGGGTGGTTACGCACACCAAGGCAAAAAACAAAAATCGTCTAGCCTGTTTCAAAGTAGTGCTCCTTGATAATCTCTTTAAGGGTTTGATCGAAAAACTACTGCGGTATCCTCGCTACGTTCTTCTAAAAAACCCTAGAATACGGTGCCCAACAAGAACTGGAAACGCTCGATCTTGTCATCTGGTTTACGCTTGAGCGGAATGCCATAGCTCAGCTTAAGCGGCCCGATCGGGGAAAACCAACTTAAGGCAATCCCCGTGGAATAACGCAGTTCACCAAGATCAAATTTCTCTTCCTTACCATAAACGTTCCCGGCATCGGCAAACACGCTGAGACGAACTGATTTTTCGTCCTTAACACCCGGTAGCGGAAAAAATACCTCGACCCCACCCACTATGCGCCGGTCCCCTCCCAGCGCCCGATCGTCGTTGTCTTTCGGACCCAATGAACTGGTGGCAAAACCGCGAACGCTGGACACCCCGCCGGCGTAAAAATTCTTAAAAAACGGCAGCTCTCTGCTATTACGATAGCCGCCACCGTAACCGGCCTCGCCGTTCAGCAACAAGGTGAATGCATTCGATATCGGTATGAACCACTGGTGCTGATAATTGAGTCGGTAATAGTTAAGATCGCCGCCGGGCAACCCGAACTCGCCGTAAATCCGTTGATAATTTCCTTTCGTCGGGTAAAAGAAGCTATTGCGCGTATCGCGCGCCCAGCCGATATCTGCCTTGATTGTGGAATTGTTCTCGCCGAACTCGTTGACGTAATCCAAGTAGCGCTGCGGACTGTCGCTCACCAATGAGATACGGCTTTGTTCGTAGGCAAGACCAAAGTTCACGGTATCGGTTTCCGTGATTGGTATACCGTAACGAACGCCCGCGCCGGTAGTTTTTATTTTATAGTGATCGATATTATCCAACTCGGTGGTGTCGTTGATGCGGTGATAGAGGTCGAATCCTCTGCTGACGCCGTCCACCGTGTAGTACGGGTTGGTATACGAAAGTACGTAGGCCCGATTCGTCCTGCCGGAATTTATGTGTGCCGAAACTTGATTGCCGGTGCCGAACACGTTGCTCTGGCTCACCGAGCCCTGCAAAACCAGCTTGTCGATGTCTGAGTATCCGGCGCCAACTTGGATGCTGCCGGTCGAGCGCTCGACCACGTTGACGTTGACATCGACCTGGTCGTTTGTCCCTGAAACCGCCGGGGTCTGGATGGTCACTTCGGAAAAGAAACCGAGCTTATCGATACGTTCCCTGGAGCGATTGACTTTCTCCGCCGATAACCAGCCGCCCTCCATTTGACGCACCTCACGCCGGATCACTTCGTCCCGAGTTTTAACATTGCCGGTGACATTGATCCGCCGCACGTAAACACGGCGACCCGGATCGATCTGAAACGTGAAAGCGACGGTTTTCTGCTCCTTATCCATTTCCGGCGCCGCATTGACGTTGGAAAAAGAGTAACCATCGTTCGCCAATGCATCACCGATGCGCTTGGTGGATGCGGTAAGTTCTTCGCGCGAGAAAAACTCCCCGGGTTGCACCG